>ONNL01000214.1 GCA_900319195.1 uncultured Ruminococcus sp.
CCGAAACGTGTGATATAATAAAAGTAATATCATCAACGAAAGGAGCAAAGCGGTGTATACAGTCCTCGCAAATCTCGTTTATGCGGTCATTTTCGCTGACGCAGGCGCGTGTGTGATGCTCCTGTACATAGTCAAGCGCGATGCCCGTGATATAGCCGTAAACACGCGGAATCTCCGCAAGAGGCTCACCTCGCTCGACCAGCGCTACACGGTCTTTGTGACTCTCATCTCCATCTTTCCGCTTCTGGGAATGCTCGGCACTGTACTCTCCCTGCTCGGAATGGACCTCACAGGCGACCTCGAACAAGTCAAAAGCCGCTTCTTTACGGCTCTTGGCACCACCGCCGTCGGTATCGTCTGCGCGGTCGTTTTCAAGGTCGTGAACTCGTTCAACCAGAGCTACATAGAGGGTCAGATAGAAAAGGGACAGCGCATACTCAGGGAGAGCAAAAATGCGTAAACGTCAGATAATCCTCGATTTTACGTCACTTATGGACATCTTCATGATAATCCTGTTCTTCTTCATCATCTTCAGCCACATGGAGACCATGCAGGCGAAGTCCGACACGGACGCGGCTCAGGAACAGGCGAAGCAGCAGTCCGCCGCGGCACAGGAGCTTATGAGCGACGCGGACAAGCTCTCACAGGAGGCGCAGGCAAGGCTCGACCGTGCTGACGAGCTTCTCGCGGAGCTTGAACAGGCGGACGGCAGAACGGGCGAAAATCTCGGGGCGATAACCGCCTTCGGCGAGGGACAAATGCTCCGTATGACGCTAAAAACCGTCGGCAGTGCTTGGACTCTTACCGTCAGCCGCGGCGGTGAGACCGTGGGGACAGTGACCGATACCGATACCTCGCTCGAGGAGAAGGTACGGCTCGCAGGCTATCAGCCCGAGGACACCGTGCTCTGCGAGTTCATCTACGACGGCAGTACGGCAGGCTCGAACACGGCTTACAACAGCGTCACGGCAATGCTCACCGAGCTCAGAAAGTCCTATACTCACTTCTTCTGCTCGGAGATAGACACAGCGGAGTGAGCCCCTGTTTTACGAGAAATATCCGACATCGCAGGTGAGGACAGAATAACCAACGCGCAAAAGCTCATTACAATAAATCCCAAAAAGTGCTACTAAGGAGGTACAGTAATGAAAAACGAAAAGAACACACGAAACGCTGCCGATAACGACGGCAAGAAGAAGTCAAAGGGACTTGCGAAAAAGGTCACGGGTGCGACCATATTCGTGGCTTTGATAGCCGCCCTAATCTCCCTGCTCGGTCATTTCGGGATAGGCTTCGGGGACGGTCTCACGCTCAGCAAGAGGAGCTCGAACAGTGACACAGTTGCCGAAGAACAGGCAGATGAGAAGGACAAGGACTCCGAGGCGACCACCGCCGACAACGTCGATTACCTCGAGCTGACAGTCTCCGAGAGCTCCTACATCTACCGCAACAGCGAGTACACGCTCGACGACCTCGTCAAGGAGCTCCTGACCGAGAAGGACATCAAGGTGAAGATACGCGACGACAATGCGTCGAAAAGTGCCTATGATTCGCTGACTGAGGCACTCGACGAGAACAAGATAACCTACGTTGAGGAGTCGGAGCCGAATGAATGAGAGCAGTATTTTTATAACGATATTGCCTATGATAGTTGCACTATTTTGCCCAATTCTGCTCGGACTCTTGCAATTTTAGACAAAATGATGTATAATAATTTGTGCAAATTTTTTTGAGAGGGAAAAAAATGAACATAGTTATTGCTCAATCGGGAGGACCCACCTGCGCGATAAATGCTTCGCTCGGCGGTGCCTTCAGGGAAGCCGAAAAATCCCGTCATATAGGCAAAATTTTCGGTGCATTCAACGGTATCGAGGGAATCATAGACAACAAGCTCTGCGACCTCGAGGAACACATCGGCGGCTGGAGCGACTACGAGCTCCTGCTCAGGACTCCTTCTGCGGCGCTCGGCTCGTGCAGAAGAAAACTCCCCGACTGGAAGGACGACAGCTCCATATACAAGACAATTGCCGATAATCTGCGAAAAAAAGACATCGGCATGATGTTCTACATAGGCGGCAACGACTCTATGGACACAGTCGCCAAATTTTCGGACTATATTGCCAAGAACGGCAGGGACATCAAGATAATAGGTATCCCAAAGACTATCGACAACGACCTGTGCTGCACCGACCACTCACCGGGATTCGGCTCGGCTGCTAAATACGTGTGTACCACAGTCGGCGAGATCACGAGCGACAGCACCGTTTACAGCATTCCTTCCGTGACGATAATCGAGGCTATGGGACGCCATGCAGGGTGGCTCGCGGCGGCTTCGTGCTGCATTAGAGCGAACGGCGAGAGCACTCCCCACCTCATCTATCTCCCCGAGGTGCCGTTCAGCAACGAGAAATTCCTCAGCGACGTGATGGCGAAAATGAAGGAGCACCGCGCTGTTATTGCCGTAGTTTCCGAGGGCGTAAAGACCGACGAGGGCAGGTTCGCGGCTGAGGCTTACCAGTCGGGACAGGTGGACACCTTCGGTCATACCTACCTTTCGGGCGTCGGCAAGTACCTCGAAAGGCTCGTCGCTTCTGAAATCGGCTGTAAGGTTCGCTCTATCGAGCTCAACGTCATGCAGAGGTGCAGCTCCCATATCGCTTCACTTGAGGATATCCGCTCGGCTGAGGCTATCGGAGCGGCTGCCGTGAGAGCTGGTCTCGACGGCAAAACAGGCGTGATGATGGCATTTGTCCGCGAGTCCAACTCGCCGTATAAGTACAGGATAGAGACAGTCCCAGCTCAGCAGGCGGCAAACAGCGAGAAGTTCTTCCCGAGGGAATGGATAACTCCCGACGGCAACGACGTCACCGACGACGCGCTCGAATACTTCCTCCCGCTCATTCAGGGCGAGCTCTCCCCTATCCTCCGCAACGGCATACCCATGAACCTCACTATCTCCGAATAATACATACGGGATAGTTGGCTCGTTTTATCGGGGAAAAGCCTTTATGAAGAAAGGTTCTTTCCCCGTACCCCTTTTCCAGAGACTTTCGTTTGAAATTTTCTCCCCATACTGCGCTCCAAGAGACTAACGGTCTCGGTATTACCAAGCAAGCACAGTATGGGGAGAAAATTTGGAGCAAAGCCTCCAGACAAGAAGTCTGAGAAGGGCTCTGTCATAGAGAGCTATCCGCGGCAAATCGCGCAGATTCCCAAATATATCAACGGGAGCGTGAGTCCATAGTTAAATAAAAAAAATATGTGCAGGATATTGACATTTATTATACTTTGAGTTATAATAATGTTAATAGTAGAATAATTTTACATAATTTACGATTTGTAAAAAGTTTGGTTACATTTGCGAAATGTATACCGTCAGAGAGAATCATATCATATCAAACAAAATTTTACAAGGGGGAATCAGTATGAAGGGCACTAAAAAAGGCTTCACACTCATCGAGCTTATCGTGGTTATTGCCATAATAGGCGTACTTGCGGCAATTCTCGTACCTGCACTCATGGGCTACATCGAGAAATCGCACAACTCATACGACATTTCAAACGCAAAGGCACTCAGGGACGCGGTCATCGAGGGTATCTCAGAGGGCGAATACGAGGAGTCAGAGATAATCTCATCTCCCTATGATACACCGTCTGCGACATCCGGTCTAACAACGAGAGCTTACATCTATGTCGATAACAACGAGATCCGTGTGTCGAACTACCGTATCGCTGAGATCTTGCAGGACGCAGGCTATATCAGCGGTATCGGCAACCCTCCCGCGACATTCACTCCCACCGAGTACGTTTTCAGGGGAAACCATATCACCCTTAAATGTAAGTCCAAGACCAAGTGGGTGCGCTATCAGATAAACTTCGCAAACTATGCTGACGGCGAGTTCAA
>ONNL01000213.1 GCA_900319195.1 uncultured Ruminococcus sp.
GCCTTTTCCTCTATCTCACGCTGAAATCTCACACCCGCAAGCACATCATCGCCCTCGAAGTCCTCGGGGTCAACATTCACAAGCAGAGCGCTGTTCGAGTTCTCAGCATCACGGGCAAACAGGCTCATTCCGTTGACCGCAAGCCGTCCCTCCTCGGAGCTTGCCGCCATTACATATCCGCCGGGACACATACAGAATGTGTACAAGGCGCGTCCGTCGGGAAGGTGCACAGCAAGCTTATAGTCGGCGGCTTTCAGCGCAGGAGAGCCTGCAAAATCGCCGTACATCGCCCTGTCTATATCGGTGCGGAGGTGCTCCGCCCTCACTCCGACTGCAAAGCTCTTCCTGCTGAGTGAAACATTCCTCGCCTTCAGCATTTCAAAAACGTCCCTTGCGCTGTGACCTGCCGCGAGTATCACGTTGTCAGTCTTAATTGTATGCGTACCGTCCACGTCCTCATAGGTGACGGAGCTGATACAGCCGTTTTCCGTACCAAAGCCTGTGAACCGCGCTCCGAATCGAACCTCGCCGCCGAGAGCTATGACGCGCTTCCTCAGATTTTTCACGACTCCCCTGAGCTTGTCCGTACCGATGTGAGCCTTCGCCATGTACAGTATCTCGTCGGGTGCGCCGAACTCCACAAAGCGCTCCAGCACCCAGCCGATACGCTTGTCCTTAATGCCCGTCGTGAGCTTGCCGTCGGAGAATGTACCTGCGCCGCCCTCACCAAACTGCACATTGCATTCGGGGTCGAGAATGCCCTCGTTTCTGAACTTCTCGACTGCCGCGCACCTCGTATCAACATCTGCTCCGCGCTCAAGCACAACAGGTCTCGCACCTGCCTCCGCAAGCACAAGCGCCGCGAACATTCCCGCAGGTCCGAAGCCGATTATCACGGGACTGACCGCATTTTCCGCGGCTCTGCCTATCTTATAGACATACGGCTCGTGCTTCACGGCATTTTTGCACTGTCTGAGGATACGCTCCTCGCAGTCAGCCTCCACGTCCACCGAGATTATGAAATGCACGTCGGACTTGTGCCGTGCGTCAACCGAGCGCTTTGCAAGCTTCACGGTTTTCAAACTCTTTGCATTCACTCTGAGCTTCTTCGCACAGAGCTCCGCAAGTCCCGAAAAATCGAAGTCGAGCGGTACTCCTATACCGTTTATCCTAATCATTTGCCCTCACCTCTCAGTGACCCTGCACAGCTTCGTGCCGCCCATATTCCCGACGACCACGCCCATTGCAGATTATAGCCGCCGCAGTCGCCTGTAACGTCCAGTATTTCGCCGCACAGGAATAGTCCCCTGTCCGTCGCTGACTCGAGTGAATCGTTAACGCATTCCGCGCTTATGCCGCCGTATGTCACCTGTGCACTGTTCCACGGAGCACAGCCTGTCACGCGGAATGACATTGCCTTTATGGTGTCGGCAATGCGCATTATTTCGCCGTTTTTCAGCGTTGATACACGCTCCCCGAGCTTTCTTCCCGTCGCACGCTTCACAATAAACACGGCGAGCTTTGCGTTGAAAAGTCCGCTCAGAAGCTCATCAAGACCGCACTCCCTGCGCTGTCGGCGCATTTCAAACAGATAGTCGGTGAGCGTGCGCTTGTCCATATCGGGAGCAAGGTCAGCCGTTACCGTGAGCCTGTCCCCGAAGTCCGCAAAAAATCGGGCAAGGTCAAAGACGCATATCCCCGAGAGGCTGTCAGCGGTGAACTGTATCTCGCCGCGCTCGATATGCAGAACTTTTCCGTCCGCGACTGCCGATACCTCGCCCTTTGCACGCACTCCTGCAAGTCCCCTTATCTCGTCTGCGTCCACTCTCAGCGGAGCAACGGCAGGACAGACAGGTGTGCATTTATAGCCGCGGCTTTTCAGTATCCTCATGACCTTGCCGTCAGTGCCGTGCTTCTGCGAAGCATAGCCGCCTGCCGCAATTATCACCCGCCTGCAATCAACGCTCCTGCCGTCAGAGGCGCGTAGACGATAACCGCCGCCTGTCCGCTCAAACGAGTCCAGCTCGAAGCCGCAGACCTCATTCACGCCGAGCTCCGAGATACGCAGGCGGAGCGCATTCAGCACCGTCGCGGCACTGTTGCTGTAAGGGTAGATACGTCCCTGCGCGTCACTTGTACAGATGACACCGAGCGAGCGGAAAAACTCCTCCGCTGAGGGAGTGCCGCCGATCATCCTCATGCAGTCGAGCGAGCCGCTGTAATGACCTTCCGCGAGGTCGGCATTGCTGAGATTACAGCGCCCGTTGCCTGTTGCGAGAATTTTCTTTCCCACTCTGTCAAGCCTTTCAAGCACGGTGACATCGGCATCGGGCAGAAGCTCCTTGACGGTGACTGCCGCGGCAAGTCCCGAAGCTCCGCCGCCGACTATTGCAACATCAGTTTTCATATTATCTCCTCAGCTTTCGGGGTCTATCTCAATGACAGCTACCTCGGGGCGATTGTTGAAGCGCACGGGAGCGGGATTGTCCCCGAGTCCCGAGGTTATGAACATATGTCCGCCCTCATAGTCAAACAGTCCCTTGTCGTAGATAACGTCGTCCGTCTTTACCTGCGGGAACCACATATTGTACTCGTTTGAATACACGGGACCTATCCCGAAGGGAAGCTGTATCATGCCGCCGTGAGTGTCCGCACAGAGCGTAAGGTCGGCGCCGAATTCAGCAAACGGCTCATAATTCGGGATATGTGCGAGCAGTATCGAATAGCACTTCTTATCGAGCGTGAACGCATTGTTAAGGTCAAAGGTCGGGGAATAGTACACGTTGTCAATGCCGAGGAGCTGTATCTTATTGCCGTTTATATCGAGCCTTTCCTCCTCGTAATTCATAACGTGAGTGCCTATGTCGCGGAGCTCGTCAAAGTAGTATTCGTCGGTATCATGCTCGCCGCTGACAAAGTAGAGCGGATAGTCCGCATCTATTATCATCTGTGCGAGGTCAACGGCTATCTGCACTTTATCGTCGCTGCTGCCGAGGGTGTACATATCCCCGAGCATTATGACTATATCGGGCTCAGTCTCCTCTATTTTTCGGACTATGCGCTTGTTCGATATACCGTGATGAGCAGCGTGAAGGTCGCTTATCACTGCTATCCTCACGGGAGCGGTTATCTTCGGTGAGGTGAGCTTCACCTCGGTAATTTTAAGCGTATAGTTGTTGAAATACCATATTCCCAGAAGGACTGCCATTACTATGCA
>ONNL01000212.1 GCA_900319195.1 uncultured Ruminococcus sp.
AATAAAGCAGGGAAAGATCCCTGCCTTGTTTTTGTATGTTTGAAAGCATCAATCTGAGGTCAGCTTTTTTGTAAGCGGAATTATCATACCGCCTGCTGCGTTGCCTGCCGCAACTGTCAGTATGTACGGTATATCCTTCGGAAATGTTCCTGCCGAGAACATATAGAATGCATCGGCAATTGAATGATTGAAGCCGCATATTATGAATATCATAACAGGTATGCATATACCAAATACAAATAACATATCCGAATTATTTTTCCTGCTTTCCTTAGCATTATCAACTGCAAGATACATTAGTATTCCGCAGAAAGCACCGAGAATGATCTGACTTGCAATACTGTCGCTTGTTTTTGCAGCCATGCATATCTCAGCTTTTTCATGAATTGCCTGAGAAAAGCGTGTATTCTGGAGCATGATCGCTGTTAATGCAGTTCCTGCAATATTACCGATAAGCGTGATGAGAGTTTCAATGATATAAACGGGAGAGTTCTCGGGAATATACCCGACTTTTCCTGTGTAAAGAGCAAATCCTCTCTGTACTATGGTGAACAGTCCGAAGCTGAAGAGAAAGCTGCCTGCTATTTTATTTTCACACAGCAGGTAAACTGAACCGCCAACGCCTATCATAATACCCGACAGCACTGCATTAAGGATCAAAGAAATGTGTTTGTTTGTGCCTTTATTCATAATCGACCACATTTACCCATGACAGGAGAATGTCTTTTTCCTTGTCCTTTTTCTTGACAGACTGAGACGCTGCAACTATGGGCATCCACGACTGCACATATTTTTTTGCAGTATTGCTTTTTTTGCAGAAAAGCTCAAGGTATTTTTCAGCACCTGCAATATTGCCCTCAAGGCAGAAGGTGAGATATGTCCTCGCTGCGTCGGCTGAGGCATTTCCCTGAGTAGCGTGGGCCCAATCAAGTATATACGGTGTATTACCGGGAGTGATGATGATATTCGAGGGCGTATAATCACCGTGGCAGAGCTTGTTATGCTTCTTCATTCCGTCAAGACGGGTATGGAGATCGTATTTTGTAGTTTCATCAAGCTCCGTCAGGTCTATCTTGCGGTTCATTTTGTCTTTGAGGCGGCTTAAAAGAGGGCAATTTTTCGACTGTATATCAAGCTGTATCTCAACGAACTGCTCCATATATTCATTGTATTTTTTCGGATTTGCCGCAATAAGGTCGGAGAGCCTTTCGCCCTCAATGAACTGCGAAACGATCGCCCACTTTCCGTCTATACGTGTGACCTCGAAAAGCTCGGGAACATTGAGACCTGTTTCTTCGACTCTTGCATGGTTGAGAGCTTCGTTGAGAACATCAGCCTTTGAATAGACCTCGTCAAAGAGCTTTATGCACTTGTTTCCGTCACGGTATATCTTCTTGTTTATTCTTTCTGAGATACAATTATCAAGTTTCATGGCATAGTCTCCTTTCAAGCCTTAGGGTACTCTTTTTCAGTGAATGTTCTACCGTAATAAGCGTTGAGGTATATCTGCTTTATCTCGCTGAGAAGCGGATAACGCGGATTTGCACCTGTGCATTGATCGTCAAAGGCATTCTCTGTCATCTCATCGAGAGTTGCCATGAAGTCTTCTTCAGATATGCCGTAATCCGCAATGGTATCCTTGATGCCGATCTTATGGCGGAGCCCCCTTATAGCGCCGATGAGCTTTCCGAGCTTGTCCTTGGGCGTTTTACCGCCAAGTCCGAGATAGTCGGCGACCTCTGCATAGCGTTCAAGTGTATGAGGGTGATCGTACTGAGGGAATGTTCCCATTTTTGCAGGAGTTTCAGCCGCATTGAAACGCAGCACATCTTCGATGACCAGTGCATTTGCGATACCGTGAGGAATGTGGTGATATGCTCCCAGCTTGTGCGCGAGGGAATGGCTTACTCCGAGGAAAGCATTTGCAAAAGCCATACCTGCCATTGTGGCGGCGTTAGCCATTTTCTCCCTTGCCTCGGGATCATTGGGACCGTTGTCGTAAGCACGCGGGAGATACTCAAATATTATTTTCAGAGCTTTTAGTGCAAGTCCGTCGGTGAAGTCTGTTGCCATTACAGAGGCGTATGCTTCAAGAGCATGAGTAACTGCGTCGATACCCGAAGCAGATGTAAGTCCCTTTGGAGCGCTCATGTGGAGATCAGTATCGATGATAGCCATATTCGGCAGGAGCTCATAGTCTGCGAGAGGATATTTTACTCCTGTGCTTTCGTCAGTGATAACTGCAAAAGGTGTCACCTCCGAGCCTGTTCCCGCAGAGGTTGGTATAGCCACAAAGTAAGCCTTCTCGCCCATTTTCGGGAAGGTGTAAACTCTCTTTCGTATATCCATGAAGCGCATTGCCATGTCAGCAAAATCAGCTTCGGGGTGTTCATAAAGCACCCACATAATTTTAGCTGCGTCCATTGCAGAACCGCCGCCGACTGCTATGATAACATCGGGCTTGAATACTGATATCTGAGCCGCACCTTCCTTTGCACAAGCAAGTGTAGGATCGGGAGCAACGTCAAAGAAGGAAGAGTGCTGTATGCCAAGCTCGTCCAGCTTATCTGTTATAGGCTTTGTAAAGCCGTTTTCATAGAGAAACTTATCTGTAACGATAAAGGCTCGCTTTTTGTCCATAACGTTTTTTAGTTCATCAAGTGCCACAGGCAGGCAGCCGCGCTTCATGTATATCTTTTCGGGAGCTCTGAACCAAAGCATATTCTCTCTCCTTTCGGCAACAGTTTTTATATTCAGCAAATGCTTTACGCCAACATTCTCACTTACGGAGTTGCCTCCCCATGAGCCGCAGCCGAGGGTAAGAGAGGGAGTGAGTCTGAAGTTGTAGATGTCGCCTATACCTCCTTGTGATGAGGGAGTGTTAACAAGTATACGGCAGGTCTTCATTCGGCTGCGGAATTCCGCAAGCTTATCCTGCTGAGTGATAGTATCAAGATATACTGATGAAGTGTGACCGTATCCGCCGTCAGCAATGAGCTTCTCAGCCTTGCTGAATGCGTCGTGGATATCCTCAGCCTTGTACATTGCAAGGACAGGGGAGAGCTTTTCGTGTGCAAACTCCTCTGAAAGCTCCGTACTGTCGGTCTCACCAATGAGGATTTTTGTGCCTTCAGGAACTTTTATACCTGAAAGTTCTGCGATCTTGCAGGCACTCTGACCAACTATTTTTGCATTGAGAGCTCCGTTGATAAGGATAGTCTTGCCGACCTTTTCCTTTTCTCCTTTTGTGAGGAAGCAGCAGCCTCTTGCGGCAAATTCAGCCTTGACCTTGCTGTAGATATTTTTGTGCACGATAGTCGACTGCTCCGAAGCACATATCATACCGTTATCGAAAGTTTTTGAGTGGATTATTGAGTTTACCGCAAGAATGATATCTGCGGATTCGTCAATGATAGCAGGAGTATTTCCTGCACCTACGCCCACAGCAGGCTTTCCGCTCGAATACGCCGCCTTTACCATACCCGGACCGCCTGTTGCAAGGATAATATCAGCCTCTGCCATAACGAGATTTGTCATTTCAAGGCTCGGGACATCTATCCATGAGATTATATCCTCGGGAGCTCCTGCTGCAACTGCTGCTTCAAGCACGATCTTTGCTGCTTCTATAGTCGATCTTTTTGCTCTTGGATGAGGACTGATGATAATTCCGTTGCGTGTCTTCAAAGCAATAAGGGATTTGAAAATAGCTGTTGAAGTTGGATTTGTTGTGGGGATAACAGCAGCAATAACACCGATTGGTTCGGCTATTTTTGTTATGCCTGCCGCTTTGTCCTCTTCAATCACGCCGCAGGTTTTGGTATTGCGGTAGGTACTGTAGATATACTCTGAGGCGTAGTGATTTTTTATCACCTTATCCTCAACTATACCCATTCCCGTTTCTTCAACTGCAAGCTTTGCAAGCGGAATGCGCTTTTTATTCGCAGCGATAGCAGCCGCAAGGAATATTTTATCCACTTGTTCCTGTGTGAATTCTGCAAACTTTTTCTGAGCCTGTCTGACTTTTTCTATGGCTTTTTCAAGCTTTTCCGTGCTGTCAACTATTTCATAATTCTTTTTATTCATATT
>ONNL01000211.1 GCA_900319195.1 uncultured Ruminococcus sp.
AGAAGTCTATTCTAAGCGGTTTGTCATTGGAGCTTGTGACGGGACTCGAACCTGCGACCTGCTCATTACGAATGAGCTGCACTACCAGCTGTGCTACACAAGCGATCATTGACTTCGGGGCACACCACATCATGTATTATTATATATACTATTATAATATAATAGCGGGACGCTTTTTGCGGAGTGTTGTACAGTCTTATAATTATTATATAATAAACAAACGAAAATGTCAAGAGGAAATTTATTTTTTGAAAACGTGACAAAAGTTACTGCTTTGTCATTTTTTTATGGTGTACTGAATAATAATTTACAAAGCGGTAAAAATGATATTTGGAGAAACGTCGGCAGAACGGGAAATACTCTCGGAGGGAGGTGGAAATCATCAGATTTGTGTTACTGATTTGTAACCATTCTGACACCTGAATGTGACTTTTGGGGACGAAAATTTGTAATGTTTTAGTTAAACCATAAAATTATCTGGCATGAAAATTAGCTGAATTAGAGCGCTTTTGCCCTAATGCTACTGAAATATGATGATTAATTTTGGTCGAGAAATGGAATTATTTTCAAAAGCATTGCTATTTTCACGCAAATGTGTTATTATATTCACGGTCTTCAAGAAGGAGACAATTCGTAGAGAAAGGATGAGTTGATGAGAGAAGCCAAATTTGCAGCTACTGTCTTCGGAGCTATTATCGTTTGTCTGTCAGGCGGTCTGTTTGTTGCTTATAAAGCAGCACCGGAAGTTAGCACCAGTAAGAATTTAGAGATCGAAGCACCGCTCAGCACCACGACGACCGCTGCTATGGAAACTTCTGTTAGTACAACGACCATTACTACAACGAAAGCAACGACAAGTAAAAATACAACGACGACAACTACTACAACGACAACTACTACAACTACCGAGACTACTACCGTCCCCGTAACAACAACGGTAGAGCTTCTTACCGAGCCCGAGATCGAAGAGGTCGAAGAAGAGCCTGATGAGGTCTATGTAGAGGAAATCGTTGAGGAGGCTGCTGCTGAACCCGAGCCCGCTCCTGCACCTGCTGTGCCCGAGGGCGACGGTACACTTCCCGTTTCAGACAGCGATTTCATTCTCCTTTGCAATGTTGTCGGCAATGAGGCAGGTTCAGACTGGATAGATATCAAGAGCAAGGCTACTATCGTAGAGGTTATTATGAACCGTGTCGCCAGTCCTATGTATCCCGATACGATATACGGTGTGCTTACAGAGCCGTATCAGTTCTCGGGAAGCTCAAGCTATGTTGACCTCAATGACTATTCATGGAAGGTCACAGACAGCGTAAAGAGCGCAGTTCTTTACTATTTTGAACACCCCGACGAGTTCACACAGGGCTATCTTACTTTCACAGGCAATGGCGTAGCAAACATTTTCAACTGAATCGTACAGGAAAGTCCGGAACAGAATCCGGATTTTTTTGTTTTGCTTGCTATAATTGCAAATATCGGAATATCTATTGACATAATCGCCCATATTTGATATAATTACTATGTACCGCTGTTTGCGGATAAGATATATAAAACAAAGGAGACTGCAACGGACTGTCAATATTGTCCGAAAAAGTTATGAACAGAAAAAGAGAACGCTATAAAAGACTTATCAAAATAGGCGCCGCTGTTATTCTGCTCTTTATGCTGACGGGGATATTCGGCTATGTATGGTATAAATATTACAGTGATGTCATCGTCCTGCCGTTTTACAGACGAGGCAACTGGGTGCTTATCGCCATTTACTGTATGCTGACGACGCTTTTTTTCAGAGTCTACGGGGGATTCAGGATAGGCTATCTGAAAAGTACGGATATGCTTTATTCGCAATTTCTTTCAATGATATTCGTGAATGTGGTCACGTTCTTCCTGATAAGCCTTATCGGACGTCACTTCATGGACTCAACGCCTGTCGTCGTGATGACCGCGGTAGACCTCGGAGTTATCGCCCTGTGGACTGCCGCCAGCAATAAGATGTTCCTGCTGATATATCCGCCGAGAAAGCTGATAATCCTCTACGGAAGCCATCAGGCTGCGGATATTGTCATAAAGATGAGCGAGCGCGTTGACAAATACATGATCTGTGAATCCATAAACTTCAGCGAGAATCCCGAAGTCATAAGGGAACAGATACTCAAGTATGAGGGCGTCATAATCTGCGATATTCCTGCGGAGGAGCGCAACGACTACCTCAAATTCTGCTTTGAAAATTCAATAAGAGTGTATATCACTCCGAAAATATCGGATATAATCGTGAGAGGCGCCGAGGATATAAGGCTCTTTGATTCGCCGCTGATACTCTGCCGAAACTGCGGTCTGGACGTTGAACAGCGCATAATCAAGAGGACATTCGACATCATATTCTCGCTTATAGCACTTGTGCCTGCACTTCCTATCATGCTTATCATGGCACTGCTCATAAAGCTCTATGACGGCGGACCTGTGCTGTATAAGCAGAAGAGACTCACGATAGATTACAGGGAATTTGACGTTTACAAGTTCAGATCAATGGTCGTGGACGCGGAGAAAAAGAGCGGTCCTGTGCTCGCCTCGGACGACGACCCGAGAATAACGCCTGTCGGAAAATTCCTTAGAAAAGTCAGACTGGACGAGCTCCCGCAGCTCTTCAATATACTCAAGGGGGATATGTCGGTCGTGGGACCGCGCCCCGAAAGACCCGAGCTTACCGCCGAATACAAGAAGCAGATGCCCGAATTTGACTACAGATTGAAGGTAAAGGCTGGTCTTACGGGCTATGCGCAGGTCACGGGCGTTTATGACACGACTCCCTATGACAAGCTCAAAATGGACCTCATGTACATCGAGAATTACTCGATAAAGCTTGATATTCAGATAATCATTATGACACTGAAGATCATGCTCTTCCCGAAAAAATCAAACGCGGAAACAGAAGGAGCTCTTTTGCAGACGCGCGACGAAAAAAATAATGATGATGAATAAAGGAGAAGGATAACGATGAAAACAGCAGCAGTTATCATGGCAGGAGGCCGCGGAGAGCGCTTCTGGCCTAAGAGCAGGAACTCACGTCCGAAGCAGTTTCTTTCACTCACCTCTGACGGCGAGACAATGATACAGAAAACTGTCAAGAGACTCCGTCCGCTCGTTGACGCAGAGGACATCTACATTGTTACGAATGCGGCTTATACCGACCTCGTTGCCGAGCAGCTCCCCGATGTTCCAAAGGAAAATATCCTCGCGGAGCCATGTGCGAGAAATACAGCTCCCTGCATTGCCTTTGCAGCAGCAGTTATCGGCAAGAAGTGCGAGGACGCGGTGATGCTCGTGCTCCCCTCCGACCACCTCATCGGCTATGAGGACATCTACCTCAGAACGCTGAAAAAGGCAGTAAAGGTCTGCGAGGAGGGACAGAACCTCGTTACTATCGGTATCACTCCGACCTATGCCGAGACAGGCTACGGCTATATCAACTTCGGCAAGGAAAGCGGCGACGCTTATGAGGTAGAGCGCTTCGTTGAGAAGCCCGACCTCCCGACAGCCAAGAAGTATCTCGCTTCGGGAAAGTACCTCTGGAACAGCGGGATGTTCGTTTGGAAGGTATCCTCTATCATGGCAAACCTCCGGAAGCTCATGCCCGATGTATATGAGGGCGCTCTCAGAATAGCTGACAGCTACGGCACGGATAAATACACAGAGACTCTCGTTAAGGAGTATACGGCATTCACAAGCGAATCCATTGACTTCGGCATTATGGAGAAGGCTTCGGACATCTACACTATCCCCGGAAGCTTCGGCTGGGACGACGTCGGAAGCTGGCTCGCTGTTGAGAGGATAAACGAGACCGACGACAACAAGAACTACATCGACGGCGACGTTATCTCGATAGATTCCGAGAGGACTACTATCTGCGGCGGCAGGAGACTTATCGCGGCAGTCGGTGTTGAGGATCTGATCATCGTTGATACGGATGACGCTGTTCTTGTATGCTCGAAGAACAATACTCAGGACGTAAAGAAGGTCATTGCTCAGCTCAAGGAGCACGGACGCAATGAGCTCGTATAAGCTTCGTTACCCAAAGGACAAGTACCTTTTATAACCATAAATAAATATTAAGGAGAAGATCAACATGAAAAATGCACTTATTACAGGAATCACAGGTCAGGACGGCTCATATCTTGCAGAGCTCCTTCTTGAGAAGGGCTATAACGTATACGGTATCTGGAGAAGAAAGGCTACCGTTGACTACGGCAACATCGCTCACCTCAAGGACAAGGTACACCTTATCTATGCTGATATGACTGACCCTGTTTCACTTATCTCTGCAATGAGGATATCACAGGCTGACGAGGTCTATAACCTTGCTGCACAGTCATTCGTTGCAACAAGCTGGGACACTCCTCTCGGAACTGCTGAGATAGACGCTATCGGCGTTACAAATATGCTCGAGGCTATCAGGATAGTAAAGCCCGAGGCTCGCTTCTATCAGGCTTCAACATCTGAGATGTTCGGTCTTGTACAGGCTATCCCGCAGGTAGAGACAACTCCCTTCTATCCGAGAAGCCCGTATGGTGTTGCTAAGCTCTATGCACACTGGATAACAAAGAATTACCGCGAGAGCTATGGTCTTTTCGCCTGCGCCGGTATCCTCTTCAACCACGAGTCTGAGAGACGCGGAATCGAATTCGTTACAAGAAAGATAACAAACGCTGTTGCAAGAATAAGCCTCGGCGTTCAGGACTATGTTGAGCTCGGAAACATGGATTCAAAGCGTGACTGGGGTCACTCAAAGGACTATGTACGCGCTATGTGGCTCATGCTCCAGCAGGATACTCCCGATGACTATGTTATCGCTACAAATGAGACAAGAACTGTCCGTGAGTTCGTTGAGACTGCATTCAAGCACGTTGGTATCGACATCGAATGGCAGGGCAAGGGTGTTGACGAGGTCGGCATAAACAAGGCAAACGGCAAGACTGTTGTAAAGGTAAACAAGAAGTTCTTCCGTCCTGCTGAGGTAGATATCCTCCTCGGAAATCCTGCAAAGGCAGAAAAGGCTCTCGGCTGGAAGCGCGAGATAAGCTTCTCTGAGCTCGTTGAGAGAATGGTAAAGAACGACCTTGAGCTCGTAAAGAACGAGATAAAGGTAAACGAAATTATAGGAAAGTAATGCGGTGAGGGAGGCTTATGCCTCCCCACAGCCGTAAATAAGCAAAAACGGAGGAAATGCCATGACGGGAACAGCAAAAAATGCCGCTCTTTACAGGGAAACTGTCCTGAAATGCCTTGATGAGCCGAATACGCTCATGATGTGGACTTTGACGGACAATATGCCCGTATCAAAGAGAGTGAGGGAGAGGAAAGCCGCTCCCGAGCGGAATAACAGCGGTTCTCATTCCGTGAGGGCAGTCCTTCTCCGAATGTGTGCGGAAAAAAATTTATGGCAGATATGCGGCAGGTCAAAGAGCCTATGAGGATAGCATTCGACGCACTGCCACTCATCAGTGAAAAAATAACGGGCATAGGCTGGTGTGAGGTCGGTCAGACACAGGCGCTCGCGGCGCTTCACCCCGAAAACAGCTACACATACAGCTATTTCTGCAAAAACGGCGATACCGTCAAGCAGGAGCGCATAAAGCCGTTCCTCACGAATGGGATAAAGCCGCAGAGCGCGGATTTTTCGGGCTATCTCTACCGTGCCATGAGCACCTTCCTGCCTGTCCCCTATTCGCATTTCTTCGGGAAGAATGCCGATATTACGCATTTCTTCAACTATATCGTGCCGCCCTGTGTGCACGGAAGGACGGTCGTTACGGTACACGACATGGTGTACAAGGCTTTCCCCGAAACTGTGCGCGGACGCACGAAATTCATGCTCAACACGGGACTGAAAAAGTCCATGAAGCGAGCTGACCTCATTGTTACGGATTCGGAATTCTCAAAGCGCGAGATACTCAAATACTTCCCGAAGCACGAGAAGAAGCTGAGAGTCGTGCCGTGCGGTGTTGACCTTGAACGCTTCAAGCCGACAGATGACGCGGAGCACATGGCAAGGGTGCGGAAATCGCTTGAGATAGACGGCGATTACTTCCTCTACCTCGGTACTATCGAGCCGAGAAAGAACCTTGAAAGGCTTATCAGAGCGTATTCGCTCTTTTCAAAGAAAAACGGCGGAGATGTCCCGAGGCTTGTGCTTGCAGGCGGCAAGGGCTGGCTGTATGACAGTATTTTTGCCCGTGTTGCCGAGTTGAAGCTCGAAAAGCAGGTCATCTTCACGAAGTACGTTCCGTCGGAGGACATGAACGCACTCATGTGTGGAGCTGTCGCATTTGTTTTTCCGTCAATATACGAGGGATTCGGTATGCCGCCTCTTGAGGCTATGGCTTGCGGAGTTCCCGTGCTTTCGTCGGGAGAGGCTTCGCTCCCCGAGGTGACGGGGAGCTGTGCGCTCAAATGCAATGCCTGCTCGGAGGAGAGCATCGCGGACGGTCTGCATATGCTCGCAAGCGACGCAGAGCTCAGAAAACAGCTCTCGGCGCAGGGTCTTGAACGCGCAAAGCAGTTCACATGGGAGCATTCCGCGGAGATACTATATAACGTCTACAAGGAGCTGATGTGATGAGAAAGCTGAGGATACTCGAGGTAAACAAAGCTTATTTTCCCCACGTTGGCGGAATAGAAACACTCGTGAAGCAGTATTCCGAGGAGCTCGGCGCTATGGACGGCGTTGAGGTGAAAACGCTTGTCTGTCACGACGAGAGGGCGAAAACGACTCACGAGAGGATAAACGGTGTTGACCTTACGCGCGCAGGGAGCTTCGGGACATATTTCAAGTGCCCCGTCTCGTTCTCGTTTGTGAGGCTGTTCAGAAAGATGTCGAAATGGGCAGACGTTGTGCACATCCATGTACCGTTTCCGCTTGCAGACGCAGCACTTCTCGTCTCGGGCTTCAAGGGACGGGTCGTGGTGTCGTGGCACAGTGATGTCGTTAATCAGAAGAAGCTGCTCGTATTCTACAAGCCGTTCATGCGGTATCTGCTCAAACGTGCGGACTGCATAATAACGGCAACCGAAGGACATATCAACGGCTCGGACTATCTGCCCGAGTTCAGAAAAAAGTGCAGAGTAGTCCCCTACGGTATCACTCCCGAGGACTATCTGAGTGCCGAGAGGAAGCCTTTCCTCACGGAGAGGTGCAGTGACAGGAGCAGCGTTAAGGTGCTGTTCACGGGAAGGCTCGTCTACTACAAGGGCGTGGACGTGCTTCTGAAGGCTTTCAGGCACGTAAAGGGCTGTGAGCTTTTCATATCGGGCGAGGGTGTGCTCGAGGAGGGACTGAGGGACTACGTGCACCGTCACAAGATGGACGGGAGAGTGCATTTTCTCGGATTTCTCTCCGACAGCGACCTCAGAGCCGCCTATGCGGACTGCGATATATTCGTTCTGCCCTCGGTAGTCAAGACGGAGGCCTTCGGAATAGTTCAGACCGAGGCAATGGTATATGGCAAGCCTGTCATCAATACCTCGCTCCCGTCGGGAGTGCCATATGTGAGCATTGACGGCGAGACGGGACTGACAGTCCCCCCGAGTGACGCGAAAGGGCTTGCGGACGCGATAAACAGGCTCGCCTCGGACAGAGAGCTGAGGGAGAGGCTCGGCAGGAATGGTGCTGAGCGCGTTGAAAAGTATTTTAATGAGAAAAATGTTATAAAAAAGCTGTATTCCGTGCTTTCGGAAAATATCGGCTGAAAAGAGGCATGAAATGAAGGCATTGATAATAGGCGCGGCAGGATTTGTCGGCGGCTATCTTATAGATGAGCTGAAAAACAGCGGCTATGAGGTGTGTGCGACCTGTCTGCCGAATGAGAAGATAACGGCGGACTGTGAGGTAAGAACTCTCGATATTCTCGCAAAGGACACCATAGCTCCGCTTTTTGATGAGGTAATGCCCGACGCGGTATTTCACCTCGCCGCTCAGAGCTCGGTGGCTGTCTCGTGGAAGAGACCTCAGCTCACGGCGGATATAAATGTCATCGGCACGATAAATGTGCTCGAAGCGCTGAAAACAGCGAAAAAGAGCGGTATCCGCGCTGTGCTTATCGGTACGGGCGAGGAATACGGCTTTATACGTGAGGGCGCTTGTCCGCTTAGTGAGGACGAGCCGCTCAACCCGGGAAACATCTACGCGGCAACTAAGGTCTGTCAGGGAATGCTCGGGGAGATATATGCACGCGCCTACAAAATGGATATAATCATGGTCAGGGCGTTCAATCACTCGGGACCGAAGCAGGCTCCTATCTTCGTCATATCCGACTTCTGCAAGCAGATAGCGGACATTGAAAAGGGTGAGCATGAGCCTGTGATAAACGTCGGAAATCTCAACGCAAGGCGCGATTTCACTGATGTAAGGGACGTTGTAAGGGCATACCGTCTGCTCGCGGAAAAGGGCGTGAGCGGCAGGACATACAATGTCGGACGCGGAAAGGCTGTCGAGATACAGGAGATACTCGATACTGCGCTCTCAATGACCGACGCGGAGATCGAAGTCAGGCAGGATCCCGACCGCATGAGACCGTCGGATATACCGCTTATCGAGCCCGATACCTCACGTATCCTTGCTGATACGGGCTGGAAGGCTGAAATTTCCATGAGGGACACCATTGCGGATACCCTTGATTACTGGCGAAGGGCACAGGTCTGATAAAACGGAGGCGTTAAAATGTCGGACATAAAGCTTACGAATGAAAAAATGAACACCTACAGCGGCGACAAGGTCGGCACCTTCAAGGCGGCGGCAAAGCTTGCCGAATTCGGTGAGAGACAGAATGAGGCAAATCTCGTCCTTGCGGCAAATGTAAATGACCTCATAAAGCGCGTCTGCGCTCTCGAGGACAAAAAGTCAGAGGACGAGGAAAAGTTCCGTCTGATAGCGGAGGAGATAAATTCCTTCAAAAAGGAGCTCGACAGGCTGAGACTGTCGGATAAGCTCAATACTGCGGCGGTTGAGCGTCTCAGCAGAGCGGAACATCTCGCTTCGGGCGACAGCGGAAAATAGTCATATTGCTCCCCAAAAACTAACTTCTGAATTTTTCTGCTTGTCCTAACGATGAAATCCTACGTCAGAAAACCCTGCAATCGGCAAATAGCAAACTCCAAAAGCTTTTGTCGTTTGCTATAATTGGTGGAGCAATAACAGACAAGAAACATATTATTGATTTGTGAAAATTTAATAAACTATTGACTTTGCTCCGATTTTGTTATATCATTGTATATGGAGATCCACGGGTCGTGCATGACCTGTTGTTATACCGAAATATTGAGGACTGTATCAACGGAGACTAAGGCTGATGCATTTCTCCGTTGTTTTTGTTTTAAAACTGATTCTGATGAAAGAGGGTGCTTGAATGGGGGATCTTTCTGAAAAGCTCATGGAAGAGCTTGAAACAAAAACCGCCTTTACCATACCGATATTCGGCGGTATTCCCGTTCCCGAATCATGCGTGGTAACATGGATAATAATGGCATTTCTGGTACTGCTGTCGATAATTTTCGTGCACAGGCTGAAAACGGTGCCGCGTGGAGCGCAGTGCATACTGGAAATACTCATCAACTGGCTCAACAACTTCTTTACCGAGATACTCGGTGAGAAGGGAAAACGGTATCTGCCGTTCCTTGAGACGATAATCATTTACATAGCCTGCTCGAACCTTATCGGTGTTGTGGGACTTACCCCGCCGACAAAGGACATAAATGTGACGGTCGGACTGGCACTCATTGCTATATTCCTCATAGAATACGCGGCAATAAGGGCAAAGGGAGCCGGCGGCTGGCTGAAAAACTTCAAAAAGCCGATGCTGCTGATGCTGCCGTTCAATATCCTCGACCTCGTTACGAGACCGCTCTCGCTTTGTATGCGACTCTTCGGTAACGTACTCGGTGCATTCGTTGTAATGGAGCTCATCAAGATAGTAGTCCCCGTCGGACTGCCTGTCGTGTTCAGCCTTTACTTCGATATATTTGACGGACTTATTCAGGCTTACATATTTGTTTTCCTCACGGCATTGTTCATGTCGGAGGGAATTGAAGAAGATTGATCAGGAGGAATCACTATGGGACTTATCGCAATAGGCGCAGGTATTGCCGTATTAACAGGCGCAGGAGCAGGTATCGGTATCGGTATCGCAACATCAAAGGCTGCTGACGCAATAGCAAGACAGCCCGAGGCAAAGGGCGACATCAACAAGGCACTCCTTCTCGGATGTGCGCTCGCAGAGGCTACCGCTATCTACGGCTTCGTAACAGCTCTGCTCATCATCATCTCACTCAAGTAAACAACACATTACATAGTTCGGAGGTATAATAAATATGGGACTTATCGCAATAGGCGCAGGTATTGCCGTATTAACAGGTGCAGGAGCAGGTATCGGAATCGGTATCGCAACATCAAAGGCTGCTGACGCAATAGCAAGACAGCCTGAGGCAAAGGGCGACATCAACAAGGCACTCCTCCTCGGATGTGCACTTGCCGAGGCTACCGCTATCTACGGCTTCGTTACGGCACTTCTTATAATCATTTCGTTAAAGTAATTCCTGCGGGGAGGGCATAAAATGCTTAATTTCGATGTATGGAGCATAATCTGGTCCATAGCTAATATACTTATTCTCTATATCCTGCTGAGGATATTCCTCTTCAAGCCTGTCAACAGGATAATGGACGAGAGAACGAAGAATATCCAGAATGACATTGATACAGCCAAAAAGTCGAGAGAAGAGGCTGAGGCTATCAAGCAGCAGTATACGGACGAGCTGAGCAACGCAAGGAAAGAGGCTCAGGACATCATCATGAAGGCTCATGATGACGCAGAGGCTGAGAAATCGGCTATAATTGAGCGCTCTAAGACCGAGGCTGACAAGATAATCGCGGACGCAGGCAAGGCTGCTGAGACAGAGCGAAAGAGAGTTATCGAGCAGGCTCAGTCCCAGATAGCCGACCTCGCTATCGAAGCGGCTTCAAAGATCGTGGGAGCAAATGTTGACGACGAAAAGAACCGCCGTATCGTCGATGATTTCCTCGCGGACGAGGGTGGTGACAAGAAGTGAACGAAAAAGAGAGAAGGCTCCTTATGGAGCTTGTAAAGGCTGAGGTGTCACACGGCGACACCGATGATACCATGAAGATATTCACTTCCTGTGAGGACGTTGCACAGACACTCGCGAATCCGCTTGTCACTCTCGACGAGAAAAGAGCGGTAATAAAACAGCTTTTCCCCGTATCCACGCAGAAATTCCTCATAAATGCAGTGCGTGACGGCGTGGCTGACAAGGTCCCCGAGATGCTCGACGAATATATCGAGCTCCTTCTTGACAAGGAAAACGGCATAAAGGCTGTAGTCCGCTATGTCTCGCCGCTTACAGAGACTCAGCAGGCAGAGCTCAAAAAGTTCATCATGGAGAAATTCATCAAAGAGGACGTGAGCATAGAGTATAAGTACGACCCCGATATTATCGGCGGATTTATCCTCAATGCAGGCGATGTCGAGTACGACAGGAGCTACCGCACGGGTCTCAAGATGATGAGACAGACTCTGCATTCCGCTCAGCAGAAGGCAGAGAGAGAAAAGGAAAAGAAGCCGATAAACAGCTCGAGCGACATCATCTCCGTGCTCAAAACTGAGGTCAGAGACTTCGAGGTAAAGAGCGGAGCTACCGAAATGGGCTTCATCACCAGGATAGGTGACGGTATCGCTCAGGTGCACGGCATGAATAACGTAATGTACGGTGAGCTCGTCGAGTTTGAGACGGGTATCCGCGGCATTGTGCAGAGCCTTGAAAAAGACCACGTAGGAGTCGTACTCCTCGGAGACGACCACGGTCTTACTGAGGGCTCGACTGCTGTTAGAACAGGCAAAAGAGCAGGTGTCGGCGTTAGTGACGCTCTCCTCGGACGAGTTGTTGACGCGCTCGGTGCTCCAATTGACAGTATGGGTGAGATAGTTGCGGACGATTACTTCCCGATAGAGCGCGAGGCTCCGGGTGTTATCGACCGTAAATCCGTAAGTGTGCCGCTCCAGACGGGCATACTTGCAATAGATTCGATGTTCCCTATCGGACGCGGTCAGCGTGAGCTGATAATCGGTGACAGACAGACGGGCAAGACCTCGATCGCTCTTGATACTATCATCAATCAGCGCGACAAGGACGTTGTCTGCGTTTATGTCGCTATCGGACAGAAGGCTTCGACCGTTGCACAGGTCGTGAACACACTCAAAAAATACGACGCGATGAGCTATTCGGTAGTCGTTATGGCTTCCGCGAGCGACCCTGCGCCGTTTCAGTATATAGCACCCTATTCGGGTACGGCTATCGCAGAATACTTCATGTCTAAGGGCAGGGACGTGCTCATCGTGTATGATGACCTTTCAAAGCACGCGGTCGCTTACCGAGCAATGTCACTGCTTCTCCACAGACCGCCGGGACGTGAGGCATACCCGGGTGACGTTTTCTATCTGCATTCGAGACTGCTTGAACGCTCGAGCCGTCTTGACGACGAGCACGGCGGCGGCTCTATAACCGCCCTGCCGATAATCGAGACTCTTGCAGGCGATATTTCGGCATATATCCCGACGAATGTGATCTCTATCACCGACGGACAGATATTCCTTGAGAGCGAGCTCTTCAACGCAGGACAGCGCCCCGCCGTAAACTTCGGACTCTCGGTATCCCGTGTAGGCGGTGCCGCACAGACAAAGGCAATGAAAAAGGCGGCAGGAAATCTCCGTATCGACCTTGCTCAGTTCAAGGAAATGGAGATATTCACGCAGTTCTCATCTGAGCTCGACAAGGCAACTACCGAGCTCCTCGACCACGGTCATGTGCTCACGGAGCTTCTCAAGCAGCCGCTCTATCATCCGCATCCGCACTACGAGCAGGTAATTCTGCTCTATGCTTCACAGCACGGCTTCATGAAGGACGTTGCAGTCAATGACGTCAAGCAGTACTGCGCCGACCTCATGACATACGTAAACAGCTACGGACAGGATATAATCGCGGAGATAGAGGACAAAAAGGTGCTCTCGGACGACCTTGCCGAGAGGATAGACAGGATCCTCCATGCGTTCAGGGTATAAGGCGGTGACGTTATATGCCTAATATCAGGGAAATACGCGAGAGGATAGACAGCATAAAGCAGATACTCAAAATTACAAATGCTATGTACCTCATGTCGTCGTCAAAGCTGAAAAAGGCGAGAAAGGCATTCGATTCCACAAGCCCGTATTTCGACGCTCTGCAGACGACTATACAGGATATCCTTGTACATACGCCGCATACGAGACAGGTCTACTTCAACAGGCGTGAGAATATCCCGCCTGAGAAGCGCAAAAAGGGCTATATCATCATAACCTCGGACAAGGGACTCTGCGGCAGCTATAACCACAATATCATCAGATATGCCGAGGACGAGATCGCAAAGGTCCCCGATATAAAGAATTGCTACCTCTTCGTTATGGGACAGGTCGGGCGAATGCACTTCGCAAGCCGCAACAGGAGCGGCGACAAGCCCTCTGTGGACGGCGAGTTCCTCTATACCATGCAGAATCCTACGGTTTACAGGGCAATGGAGGTCGCACAGACTGTGCTCAGCAAGTTCGAGGCGGATGAGCTCGACGAGGTATACCTCATATATACGGACATGGAAAAGAACGGCACCTATCAGCCGAAAACCGTACAGCTTCTGCCCTTCGTGAGAATACACTGGGTAGAGGGCGCTGACGGCACGAAGAAGAAGCTGCCGAAGGCTTCGTTCCTGCCCTCGCCCGAAAAGGTAATGGAGTCGCTTATCCCGAACTACACAAAGGGACTTATCTACGGCGCTATGGTCGAGGCGTTCTGCTCCGAGCAGCAGGCGAGAATGACGGCTATGGACTCCGCTACAACGAGCGCAAAGGACATGATAAAGGACCTTTCACTGCTCTATAACAGAGCAAGACAGAGCGCTATCACTCAGGAGATAACCGAGGTGGTAAGCGGAGCAAACGGTCTTCAGGAGAATTGATTGAAAGGAGCTGCTTATGGATAAGGGCAGGATCACGCAGGTCATAGGACCTGTTATAGATGTTGAATTTGTTACGGGAAAGCTCCCTCTGATAAAGGACGCTCTCACCGTTGAGGTGGGAGGTCAGAAGCGCGTCATGGAGGTAGAGCAGCATATGGGCAACCATACCGTGCGCTGTATCATGCTTTCATCGAGCGAAGGACTCAGCAGAAACATGGAGGTGACTCCGACAGGAAGCGGTATAAAGGTCCCCGTTGGTGAGAAGACGCTCGGACGTATGTTCAATGTGCTCGGCGAGCCTATCGACAGAAGGGGCGACGTCGGGGAAGAGGAAAAATGGGAGATACACCGCAAGGCACCGTCGTTCAGGGAACAGAGTCCTGTTGTTGAGGTGCTTGAGACGGGCATCAAGGTCATCGACCTCATCGCTCCATACGCTAAGGGCGGTAAGATAGGTCTTTTCGGAGGCGCAGGTGTCGGAAAGACCGTCCTCATTCAGGAGCTTATCAGAAATATAGCTACCGAGCACGGCGGCTACTCTATTTTTACGGGTGTCGGAGAGCGTTCACGAGAGGGCAACGACCTTTGGAACGAAATGCAGGAATCTGGCGTTATCGACAAGACCGCACTTGTTTTCGGTCAGATGAACGAGCCGCCGGGATCACGTATGAGAGTTGCGGAGACAGGACTCACAATGGCTGAGTACTTCCGTGACCGTGAGCACAAGGACGTTCTTCTCTTTATCGACAATATTTTCAGATTTGTACAGGCAGGCTCAGAGGTATCGGCTCTGCTCGGACGTATGCCGTCCGCGGTTGGATACCAGCCGACCCTTGCAAACGAAATGGGCGAGCTTCAGGAGCGTATCACCTCCACGAAGGAGGGCTCTATCACATCGGTACAGGCGGTCTACGTCCCTGCGGACGATCTCACCGACCCTGCACCCGCTGTGACATTCGCCCACCTCGACGCTACTACCGTTCTTTCGCGTAAGATAGTTGAGCAGGGTATATATCCCGCAGTTGACCCGCTTGAATCGAACTCGCGTATCCTCGAACCCGACATTGTCGGTGAGGAGCACTATCAGGTCGCAAGAAAGACTCAGGAGCTGCTTCAGAAATACAAGGAATTGCAGGACATCATCGCTATTCTCGGTATGGAAGAGCTTGACGAGAGCGACAAGCTTGCAGTTTACCGCGCAAGAAAGATACAGAAGTTCCTCTCTCAGCCGTTCAACGTAGCTGAGAACTTCACGGGACTCAAGGGCAAGTATGTTCCTGTTAAGGACACTATCGAGGGCTTCAAGGCTATCATAAACGGCGATATGGACAAGTACCCCGAGGCTGCATTCCTCATGGCAGGAACTATCGACGACGTTATCCAGAAGGCAGAGCAGATAGAACGGGACGAGGTGTGAGGCTATGGCTAAGAGCTTCAGACTTGAAATAATCGCTACGGACCGCGTTTTCTTTTCGGGAGAGTGCAGTCACCTCGTAGTCACGACTATTGACGGAATGCTCGGAATACTGGCAGGTCATGAGCCGCTCGTCACGACGCTCCCCACGGGAGAGCTGAAATATATGGTGGACGGCAAGTGGAAATATGCCGCTATCTCGGGCGGATTTATCGAGGTAATGCCTGATAAGTCGATAATCCTTGCGGATTCCTGCGAGCTTCCCGAGGAGATAGACATAAAGCGTGCCGAGGAGGCGCGTGAGAGAGCTGAGGAGCAGATGCGCCAGAAGCAGAGCATAAAGGATTATTATCTGACACAGGCGGCTCTGAACCGCGCTATGAACAGACTAAAGGTCTCTCAGAAGCACTTTAAATAATAGGATAAATAAGCTGTTCAGGTGGTCGTTACGTGCTGGCGTTTGCGTATTTGCCCACCCTCACAAACACGATAGACTGTCAAGACCGCAGCCTTTGGCTGCGCTTGCTTTAGTCTTGACAGACTGAGGGTTTGTAGTATCATAGGCAAATGCGAACGCCGCGTATATGAAAATTGCCTAAAGCTTTGAATACACAAATAATACACTGACGGGTTCATGTTTATAAAATATGAATAACTTACTAAAATCAGCGGTTAATATTGTGCATATCTCAGTATTTTTCTAAATTGAGCGCTATTTGCTTGACTTTTTGCGAAAAATATTGTAAAATAATAATAATTGTCAATGAGACAGATACATTTATCATAGGAGGCATGACCGTGAAAAAAATCGGTAAATCTACTTTCTTCATCGTGTTTGCCCTTATCGCACTGCTTTCATTTTCATCAATTGTCGGACTTGATTATCAGTTCGGTGATGTGCCCAAGACCTACATCAAGGGCGTTGATGATATCCGCCTTGGTATAGACATCAAGGGCGGCGTTGACGTTACATTTGCTCCCGCAGATGACTATGACGCTAAAGAGAATCAGCTCGATTCGGCAACCGCAGTTATCAAGACACGTCTTTCTTCACTCGGTATAACCGATAGTGAGGTTTACAGTGACACAAAGAGCGACAGGATCATCGTCCGCTTTCCGTGGCAGGCAGGCGAGACTGATTTCGACCCCGAGGCTGCTGTAAAGGAGCTCGGTGAGACCGCTGAGCTTACCTTCCGTGAGGGTACATCCACAGGAGAGGACGAGAACGGCGAACCTATTCTTCCCGAGACTATCGTTATCAGCGGTGCGGATATTGACTCTGCTTCACCGATGACACAGCAGGACGAGACAACTAAGGAGATCGAATACGTTGTTTCACTCAAGCTCAAGGATACGGGAACAGAAAAGTTCGCTGAAGCAACTGCAAGACTTGCAGGCTCAGATACACCTATCTCTATCTGGATGGATAATACAATGCTTTCGGCTCCGACGGTCAACAACGCTATCACCGACGGCAAGGCTATCATCACAGGCAACTTCACTGCTGATTCCGCAAAGAAGCTTGCAGACCAGATAAATTCCGGTGCTCTCCCCTTCAAGATGGAGACAAAGAGCTTCAAGACCATTTCACCTACAATGGGTGAGGGCTCGCTCGACGCTATCATTCTTGCGGCGGCTATCGCATTCATCTTTATTGCAGTTTACATGATATTCCTCTACAGACTTCCCGGCGCTGTTGCAGTTATCGCACTCGCCGGACAGGTAACAGGCTCTATCGCATTTGTTACAGGCTGGTTCGGATTCATGAACGGCTCGACACTTACTATCCCCGGTATCGCAGGTATGATACTCGCCGTTGGTATGGGTGTTGACGCTAATATCATCACAGGCGAGCGTCTCAAGGAAGAGCTTAGGGCAGGCAAGTCTCTTGATTCGGGTATCAAGACAGCGTACAAGAAGGCGTTCTCCGCTATCCTCGACGGTAACGTAACAAACGTCCTCATCGCTATTATACTCATGGGAGCATTCGGCGTTCCTTCAAGCTTCTTCTCGAAGATACTCAACAAGACTATATTCTTCATGTTCGGCGCAACTGCTGAGGGTGTTGTTTACTCATTCGGTTTCACTCTCCTCGCAGGTGTTATACTCAACTTTGTAATGGGCGTATTCGCAGCAAGACTTATGCTCACATCACTTTCAAAGTTCAAGTGCTTCAGAAACAGAAAGCTTTACGGAGGTGACGCAGAATGAGCAAGAAAAAGAAAACTCAGGCGGAAGCAGTTGCAGTTCCGAGCAAGATCTATGACTTCTGTTCAAAGAAGAAAATGATCCTCGGTATCTTTATCGGAGTTATCGTTGTACTGCTCGTTGGTCTTATCGCCCGCGGAGTAAACTTCGCTATCGAATTCAAGGGCGGTACGATGCTCACCTACAGCTACAGCGGCGACGTTGACACAAACGCTGTCAAGGATACCGTTAAGGGAGTAGTTAACTCAAACGTAAACGTAAGACGCGGCGAGAGCCTTGATGACGGCGGAAATCAGCTCATCATCTCGTTCACATCAAACGAGGGTCTTACAGTTGACAGACAGACAGAGCTCACAAATGCACTCCGTACCGCATTTCCTGACAATGCGATCGAGCTCTACGATTCAAACGACGTTAATCCCTCGTCGGGACGTGAATTCCTGCTCAAATGTATGGTCGCTGTAATTTTTGCGGCAGTAGTAATTATCATCTACATTGCGTTCAGATTCAGAAATATCGGCGGCTGGCTCGCAGGTCTCAGCTCGGTAGTTGCCCTCCTTCACGATGTACTTGTTGCAATAACAACATCTGTGATACTCGGCTTTGAGTTCAACTCAAATACCGTTGCGGTAATCCTTACGATACTCGGTTATTCGATAAACAATACTATCGTTATCTACGACAGAATCAGAGAAAACCACGCTCTTATGCCGAAGGCTGAACTCCATGAGGTCATCAATCTCTCGAATACACAGTCTCTCAAGCGTTCGATAAGAACATCTATCACAACTGTCTCGACAATGTTCATCATTACGGTAGTTGTCCTTGTAACAGGCTATGATTCGCTCCTTACCTTCTCAGTTCCGCTTATGATGGGACTTATCTCAGGTACTTACACATCTATCTTCGTTGCTCCTGTAACATGGCAGTGGTGGATGGGTAAAAAGTCTGCTAAGGCAAAGAAGGCATAATGAATTATTTTTTGAGGGAAACTGATAGAGGAGAAAGGGTCGCCAACGGCGACCCGTACCCTCTGTCCTACGGACATCGTCTCGCCTGTCGGCTCGGTCGGTGCTTCTGCTTCGCAGAGGTGTACCCCAAGGGCACTTC
>ONNL01000215.1 GCA_900319195.1 uncultured Ruminococcus sp.
CTTCGGGAACGTTGCTGCCGAGAGTCCTGCGAAGGTCCAGAATATAGGCGAGAATACAATGTTGCTGCATCCGATGAAGAATATCAGCACTCCGCAGAGCATTATCATATACGGACCGAATTTCGCCTCTGTACGCTCCTTTTTCAGCGTCCTGAAGCCGCTTACAATGAGATACAGCAGAAGAGCCGCAAGCGCGATAAGTGACGGTATACCGCGAGTTGCCGCAGTATAGAGGTACTCGTTATAAACCTTATCAAAGGTGCCCTTATTATTCATGATAACATCAGATATGTCCATGCTTGAATAACCTGACGTGTTATATATCTGAGGATAAACAAGCTGTTCGGGACCTGTTCCCGTAAGCTTGTGCTCACTGATAATGTCGGAGGTCTTTTTGTTGAGGAAAGCGTATGTGTCGGCTGTGTCGAAAATGTCAACGACCCTCTTGTCGTCGATACCGCTTGAAGTCAGTCTGCAATATGAATCAAGACGCCAGAGCGAATAGCCGTCGTAGAGCTTGTATGTGTTGATATTGCCGATAGCTCCGCATACTGAGAGGACTACCGCAAGAGCTGCTGAAGCTGCGATCGCCGCTGACGAGAGGAGCTTTATCTTCTTGGCTTTCAGCACGAATACCGAGATGAATGCGGTTATCACGCCGAGGACGATTCCGCAGATCCCGACGAGCGAGTAGGTGTATATCATCACGAACGAGAAAATGCAGGCACTTACAAGGCAGAAGATGCTGCGTCTGCGGCTTTTTGAAGCGGCAAAGCCTATGCCTGCTGCTGCAAGTGAAAGCGTTAGCACCATTGCCAGAAAGATAGGCGTCTGAGAGAGCCCCACTGCGAGATCGGCGTCAACCCTTGATGTGAATTTTTCAAACGTTGTGAGCTTTCCTGTTGTTATCTGCACCAGAGCAAACAGGGAGTTGAGCAGTCCCACGGCAACTGCGCCGTTTATGAGGGTCGTAACCGCTTTTTCGCGTTTAATGGTGAGCGCGGTCAGGAAGAAGCAGAGGTAGAATATTATTGCGAGCATTCCCTCGCCGCGTCCTGTAAATCCGTAGAAGCCAATTTTTAAGTCATACGAATCGAACATGGAGACAAATCCCCAGAGCACCATTGCTCCGAATGCACATACAGGGAACAGTACCTTTTTGTCAATAAACTTTTTCATAACGGCAATGAGAGCCGCTATCATTGCAAAGAAACCTGCCGTCAAAAGACCAATGGCAACCATTTCAAATGTTGCTCCCTTGGATACTTCTGGCGGAATGGTGAAGAGCGGTACAAGAAAGAATGCTGAGAGCAGCACTCCCGAAGCGACCTTCGAGTACTGTTCCTCGTTCATGTTGACTATGAAGTTTGATTTGTCTGAAGTGCCGAAAATAGTTTTTGACATAAAAGTTCCCTTCCTGTGAGATGTTTGTTTTTATTTTGCGGAGATAGTAACGGTATACTCGTCGTTTGAATAATCTCCGACAGTTATCGTGATTCCCGGGTCAACAGTCTGATTTCCCGAGCCGTCATACCAGTTGAAGCCCGAAATGCTGCTGCTTATCACGCTTCCCACGTCGTAGAAGTTATCCGTGTAGTAGCTGGCGCCTTCGTCGTTGATGAGACGGATAAATCTCCTGCCTGCGTTGCTGTTGGTGAATTCGTCAGCGCCGCTCGAATACTTGAACTCCGTCCACCAGCCGTTGTTATAGAGCGTAACATCGGCATGATAGACCCTTATGCCGTCGCCTGCCTTGAGTTTGTACATCGGATTCGAGTTGTTCCCGATATTGTCGGCATACTCGACTATGAAGCACTCGTTGGGGTCACTGCTGTTGGGGATAATGATGCAGTTTCCGTTATCTGTCTGAGCGTTTTTCAGCGTGAATGTCTTTGTGCCCATAGACTTGTCGTAGGTAAGTATCTGGTTTTCCCTGTACCAGCCGAGAACATATTTCGATACCGCACCGAAATCAGTCGAAGCGTCCATATCCATAAGCTCGAGACCTGCTATTCCGTGGAGTCCTTCGGTATCAGTGCCTGTATACAGGTAATAATCGGGGAGACCCATGCAGTGTCCCATTTCGTGCAGATAGCTGCTGTTGAAGTTCTTGTAGTCAGTTGCACTTTCTATCTGTGCATTTCCTGTTATGAGATGACCTATCATTTTGCCGTCATATTTAACGTAATAGTTATCTGAAAGTCCGCTCGGACCTGCACACGGCCACCATGCGTCGTCGCCTGCCGCTGTCGGAACGGTCAGCAGTGTTGCGTCGATATGTCCGTCGTTGTCGCCGTCGAACTGCGAGAAGTCGTATTCAGCGTCGAATGCCGCATAGCACTCCTTTACGAGAGCGTCCTTGTCGTTGTCGTAGGTCGCCTGATTGTTTTTCGCTGTATAGCGGAACACCTTGCCCTCGAGGTCGAGAGCTCCCTTTGATGAGCGCTGATAGAAGGCGTGCATACTGTCGAAGGGATAGTTTCTGTCTGAGGTGTCCTCCTCACCGAAAGCTATCTCCCAGACCTGCTCGGCAGTCGGGTCATAGGAATATCTGCAATCGGGGAAGTCAACGTAGAAGATAACGAGGTTTCCCGTACCCTGCGAGGGCAGATATCCCTCGACATCATCAACAGCCGCATTTATGAAGTCTGCCTCGGCAGTCGTCGTGGTAGTCGTTTCCGTAGTGGTAGCTGTGGTGGTCGTTGTGACTTCTGCTGTTGTTGTAGTGGTGGTTATCTCCTCGCCGTAGATAACGTCAACGGGACGCGAGCCTGCAAGATACGAGCGCAGGATAATGAGGTCGCCTACGTTGACCCTGCCGTCGAAGTTCATATCGGCATTGTAGGCGCAGTCCTCACCGAGTTGTCCGCCGCCTATGAGGTAGCCGTCAAGTGCAACGAGGTCGGCAACGCTCACGGTGTTGTCGTGGTTGACATCGCCCATGTACCCGAGAATTTCTCTCTCGGCGCTTGCGTTTGTGATGACAGATGAGAGGGCTATCGCCATTGCTGCGGCAGCCGAAGCCGCCTTTTTGATGAATGAGCTTTTCATGGTAAACACTCCTTTATAAATTGGATGATATTTTTCCGCTGCGTCTGCACTGAGAGGGAAGCAACGTGCTTGCAGCGGTTTTGTGCATTGCTCTGCGATAAGCATTTACGGGATCCCGTCACATTCCGTAAATACCTGTCGAATAAAAAATAAAGGAATTATTAAGCGGTCGTCACGCGCTGGTGTTTGCGTATTTGTGGTATAATTGGCAAATGCGAATGCTGCGTCACAGATATGTACGGATTCTTGGATACCATAATAATAAAATGCTGCGGACAGGTGACCGTCCGCAGCCGATTCGTTATTTTGCGTAATCCGTAACTCTGCTTTCGCGGATAAGATTAACTTTGATCTGTCCCGGGTAATCCATATCGGATTCGATCTGCTGTGCGATCTGTCTTGCAACGATGACCATTTTCTCATCGTTGATGACCTCGGGCTGAACCATGATCCTGACTTCGCGTCCTGCCTGAACAGCGTAGCACTTCTCGACACCGTCGTATGATGTGCATATCTCCTCAAGCTTCTGGAGACGCTTGATATAGCTCTCGTAATTCTCGCTTCTTGCACCCGGTCTTGCAGCGGATATAGCGTCCGCAGCCTGAACGATACAAGCAATGACGGTCCTCGGCTCAACGTCGTTGTGGTGAGCCTCGACAGCGTGAATAATAACAGGGCTTTCGTTGTACTTCTTGCAGACATCAACACCTATCTGTACGTGTGAGCCCTC
>ONNL01000209.1 GCA_900319195.1 uncultured Ruminococcus sp.
ATTTGAATACCCGAATATTTCAGCCGCGGAAGGCTTGACAAATCAACGGAATGATGCTATAATAATTACATTCAAGGGAGTAGTCGCCACGATAGTGGGGATAGACCGTCATCCCGAGAGCTTTCTCCGGTCATCCTTAATTGACGAGACTTGCAGTTTTTATTTGCAGGCTCGGACTATTCTCATGGTCAATATGAAGCGTTTCAGCTCCGTGTCTGCTTGGCACGGAGTTTTTTATTTTCAGAAAGGGGTAATTGAAATGTCAGAACAGGAAAAGAAGTTTCTTGAAGTCATTGACATCAAAAAGGGATTCGGTACGGGACAGGCTCGTCAGGAGGTACTGAAGGGCATGAATTTCAGCGTATCAAAGGGTGAATTCTGCGTACTGCTCGGACCCTCGGGTTCAGGCAAATCCACGCTCATGAATATCATCGGCGGAATAGATACAGCGGATTCGGGTTACATCACGATAAGCGGCGACAAGCTTGAGGACATGACAGAAAAGGAGCTTACGATGTACCGCCGCAAGCACCTCGGGTATGTGTTTCAGCTCTACAATCTGATACCCAACCTCAACGTAAAGGAGAATATCGAGGTGGGAGCGTACCTCTCAGACTCTCCGCTCGATATTGATGAGCTGCTCGTTACGCTCGGTCTTGAGGAGCACAAATACAAGCTCCCGAATCAGCTTTCGGGCGGACAGCAGCAGAGAGTCTCGATAGGACGCGCTATCGTAAAGAATCCCGATATACTGCTGTGCGATGAGCCTACGGGAGCGCTCGACTACACCACCTCAAAGGAGATACTCGCACTCATTGAGAATGTCAATCAGAAGTACGGAAACACTATAATCATGGTAACTCACAACGAGGCTATAAGGTACATGGCAGACCATGTTATACGTCTGCGTGACGGAGTTGTGCGTCACGACGACCGCAATGACAAGAAGATACCCGCAGCAGAGCTTGAATGGTAAGGAGGCGGCATTATGAGAAATCCCCTTACGAAACGTGTGCCGCGCGAGCTGCTCGGAGACTGGCACAAATACCTCGTTATACTGCTGTTTACAGTGCTTATGATAGGCGCTGCGTCGGGAATATATGTCGCAAATGACAGCATGGAGCAGTCGATAGCCGACGCAAAAACGAATTGTCTCCTCGAGGACGGACGCTTCGAGCTTGACAGGAGGGCTGACGATGAGCTTATCAGTGATATAGAGTCGGGCAAGCGTGCAGATGTCAGACAGCACTATCTCGATAAGGCTTACGAGGAGGCGGATAAGGTTGTCGAGGAAATAGGTGCGGAAATGCCTGCCGAAATGCTCGGGGAGGCAAAGAGCACAGCGAGAGCCGAGGCTGAAAAGGCAGTCGATGAGGAATACGGCAAGGCTGAGAAGAAATACGGTCTCGACAAGAAGGACTTCACTGCCCGTCCTGTGACTGTCTATGAGAATTTCTACAAGGAGACATCGGAGGGCGCTGACGGCAAGACAACAGTGAGAGTTTATCAGACGAGGGATGACATCGACCTTGCGGATATTCATGAGGGACGATTCCCCGAGGCTGAAAACGAGATAGCCGTTGATCGTATGCACGCGGACAACGTGGGAATAAAGGTCGGTGATATGCTGAATATCGGCGGCGAGGAGTATAAGGTCACGGGACTTATCGCCTGCGTGAATTACAGCACGCTGTTTGCGAAGAATACCGATATGATGTTCGACGCTATCACCTTTGACGTTGCTATGGTGACTCCCGAGGCTTTTGATACGATAAATGCAAGGCTCCACTACAACTACGCATGGAAGTACAGGGACGCTCCCGACGGTGACAAGGAAAACGCTGAGTATTCGGACGACTTTATGCTCTCGCTCATAAGCAGCTGTGCTGTCAATGACTGCGAGCTGAGGGACTATGTGCCTGTGTATCTCAATCAGGCGGTGAACTTCGCTCCCGACGATATGGGAAGCGATAAGGTAATGATGGGTATACTCGTCTACATACTCATGGCGGTAATAGCCTTCATCTTTGCTATAACCACCTCGACGACGATAACAAAGGAATCGTCTGTTGTCGGCACTCTGAGAGCCTCGGGCTATACGAAGGGCGAGCTCCTCAGACACTACATCACAATGCCGATAATCGTTACCCTGCTCGGAGCAGTTATCGGAAATATCCTCGGATATACGCTGTTCAAGGACGTTGTTGTAAAAATGTACTACAACAGCTATTCGCTCATGACATATAGGACTATCCTCAATGCTGACGCATTTGTGAGAACAACAATCGTGCCGCTCATACTCATGATAGTGATAAACCTCGTGATAATCGGCAGAATGCTGAAGCTCAGTCCGCTGAGATTCCTGCGCCATGACCTTTCACGCACAAAGCGCTCGAAGGCACGCCGTCTGCCGAGGTGGTCATTCCTCAGGAGATTCAGGCTCCGCATTCTCGGACAGAATCTCGCAAACTACGGAATACTCCTTGCAGGCATCATCTTCATCGAGCTCATGCTCTCAATGGCTGTGGGATTCCCCGACTCGCTCAGGCACTATCAGAATATAGCAGGCGATATGCTCATTTCCGAGTATCAGACCATGCTCAGCACGAGCGTTGACGAGGACGATAATGTCATATCAACAGACACGGAGGGTGCAGAGAAATTTGCGAGCGAGAGCCTTGTTTATGACAACGGAAGGCACGATGAAGCTGTCACTATCTACGGACTTATCCCCGACAGCAAATATGTCTCACTGCCTGCACTCAATGACGGAGAGGTCACTGTCTCATCGGCGTTCTCGGGCAAATACAGACTCGGCAAGGGCGACGAGGTGACACTTGATGAGAAGTACACCTACGGCAAGCACACCTTCAAGGTGAAGGCTGTTACGGACTACGACGGCGGTGTTGCGGTGTTCATGCCGATAGACAGGCTGAATGCTGAATTCGACAGAGAGCCCGATAGCTTCAGCGGATTTTTCTCAAACGAGAAGATAACCGATATCGACGAGAAGTATATCGTCACTGAGATAACCAAGAAGGACATCACCAAAATGACCGACCAGCTCGATCACTCAATGGGCAACTATATGCTCTATTTCCAGTATGTGTGCATTGCTCTTGCGGCTGTGCTCATCTATCTGCTCACGAAGATAATCATTGAGAAAAATGAGAACGCTATCTCAATGACAAAGGTGCTCGGATTCACCAACAGGGAAGTCGATTCGCTCTATATCCATACGACGACGGTGCTCGTATTGCTGTTCACACTTATCGGTGAGGCGATAGGCGTACTGGGTATGGGCATCGCGTTCAGGGAATTCCTTATGACGACAGACGGCTGGTTCAAATTCTATGTTTCGCCTGTCGGCTTGGTGAAGATATATGCGTTTGCAGTTATCGGCTACCTTATCGTTACCTTCCTCGACAGCCGAAGAATAAAGAGGATACCACTCGACACGGCACTGAAAAACGTGGAGTGATACTTCATATCATATATTCATGTCATTAAGTAGTGAAACAAAAGGACTTTACTCTCTGTTCTCTATGAGTAAAGTCCTTTTTTTATTGGGATTTATGTAAATGAAC
>ONNL01000208.1 GCA_900319195.1 uncultured Ruminococcus sp.
AGTCTCAACATGACCGCAGTCCTTGCAGGTACGTGAGTGAGTACCGTTGCCGTTGTCCGACCATTCGCCGTATGTACAGCTTGCAGTTTCGACGTGACCGCAGTCCTTGCAGGTACGTGAGTGAGTACCGTTGCCGTTGTCAGACCACTCGCCGTAGTTATGTGCTGAGGTCAGAGTGCCGCCGCATACTTCACAAGTGCAGGAATGCGTACCGTTGCCGTTGTCCGTGTATTCACCGAATGTGCAGTTTTCAGTCTCAACGTCGCAGCAGATCGCGCATTGACCCGAGTGAGTACCGTCGTTGTTGGAAGTCCACGCGGTAATGCTGTGAGCCTCCGACTCCTCCGAGCCGCAGATGCCGCAGAAGCGCGAATGTGTACCGTCGGCATTGGCAGTCCGGTCGCCGTATTCGTGAGTGCCTGTGACCGTATATCCACAGACTGAGCATATCTCCGAGTGAGTACCGTCGCCGTTATCTGTCCACTCGCCGAAGGAGTGACCGATAGAGCTTGCAGTTATTGTCGGAGCTATCGTGAAGCCGTTTCCGCAGTCATAGGTGTAGGTGATGGTGCTGTTTGTAGGGACGAGAGTGCCGTCCTTGATGTAAGCGCCGCTCAAATCACTGAGCTTGGTCGTATCAAGTCCGAGACCTGTTATCGTGTCACAGCTTATGCTTGCGAAAGACTTTCCGAGACCGTCATCGATCAGCGTGTCAAGTGCCGTATTGGAGCTTAGGTCGGCGCTGAGTATCGGATTGTCAGATATATCGAGGATTGTGAGATACCTGAAGTTTTCGATACCCTCGAGGTTTTCGATCTCAAGACCGCTGAGGTCCATTGAAACAGCAGCGGCTATCTCAGCGTCAGAGAGGATACCGTCCTTTTTTCTGCCCGAGTCAACATTCGTGCTCAGGTAGCTTCTGAAATTTGCGTCGGGGAAATTCTCCTCGTCGATAGTCAGACCTGTCATTGTGAAGGCCTTCAGGCAGACATTTGCAGAGAGTTCCACGCCGTTGCTCGAAGTGTAGCCGTAGGTGTCCTTCCAAGTCTGAGGAGTTCCCGACTTGCTTACGCTTGTGAAAAAGGACTGACCCGATGCGTTTGCGTTATTGTCAAACTGGAGATAAGAGCCGCCCTGCGAGAGTATGAGGACTATTGAGAAATTCGTGCCCTTTGTCACATTGACAGCGCTTTCGAGGTCAAGGATATGATAGCCTGCATAGGTGAGAGTGCCACTCTGGGTGAGGGCGAGAGTACCGCTTGTAGGCTTGCCTGCTGTTACGTTCTTGTAGACCCTTATCGTATAGGGTACAGAAGCGTCGCACGTCCTGAATGCGACTGATGTTACGGATTCATTCTTTTCAGCAGTGAAGATATTCGCGCCTGCTATGCCGTAAGATGTGCCGTAATTCAAGGTCGCAGCCGCAAAGCCGTCGTACTGATATATGTCCTGATAATCGCTGCGGTCGCCCATTTCGTATGAGACTGCATCCTGCAGCGTCGCGTCATAGTAGGAAATGTAGAAGTAGCCGTTGTCACCGTAGCTTGTGCCCCAGCTGTTCTTGCATATCCATACGCCGTTGTTTTTGGGAGTTCCGTTCGAGAAGCGTCCGTTGCTGAAATTGTCGTCCCAGCCGACTATCGTTACCGCATGGTTGGACTGCTGTGTTGAGTCCGAGCAGTAATACGAGTAATTCTCAGCATCATAGTTCACGTCGTCGTCCTGACTGTCGTCATAGTAGCCTGTCGAGACAGCGCCCGTTGTTATGAGGTGCTCCTTTATTGCGTCCCTGTCGGTTATGTCAATCTCGTCACAAGCCTCAAGGTATGCCTCGGACTGATAGCGCAGGCTCTCGTCAAGCTTGGGCTTGCTTGCGACGCTGCCCGTAACGCTCTGTGAAACGACACCGCTTCCTCGTGCGAGGACAGCAGCCGCTATCTCGTCGTTTCCGCCGTAGAGATAGCCGTCAGTACCGTAGTTGTTTCCGTCATGGTAAAGAGGGTCTGAGGTGTCCGTGCTGTAGCTGCAATTGCCGAACCATGCGAGGTGAGCCTCGGAGTAGTCAACAGTATCAACGTCCGCAAGTCCCTGCATTATCATGTTCGACTCCGCGCAAGCCATAGCCGCGTGAGCCCAGCAGGTGCCTGTACTGCCCTGACTCTTTACGGAGGTGATGTAGGAAACACCGTCAACATCGCGCAGGTCAAACGAAGAGGGGAGGTCTGACGCACGTCGGAGATAATTCGGTGTCAGGTCGAAGGTCGCCCTGTTGCCATCGCCGTCAACGTAGTATTGTTCGAGCAGACCTGATTCCGAGGGATCGCCGTATTGCACGGTGTAGATCTGCGGCTCGGGTTCCGATACAGTTTCGCCTGCGGCGAATGCAGCGGAAGGAAAATAGCTGAACAGGCTCAAAACGGCAACAGAGAGGGCTGTTGCATTACAAAGGATTTTTTTCATAAACATCTTCCTATCTTTCAGATTTTCCCCTTCTGTATCTATTTGTGAATGTGTATAAAAATATTCCTGTTTATACATATTATATCATAAAAAAGCTATATTTTTCAATTCGCATATTATACAATATGTCGAAACGCCGATTGTACACTTTGATGAAAGACAGGATATATACAAATTGTAATAACACGGGTGATAAATACACAAAGCTGAAAACGGAAGAAAAAATTCCCCGCCACTTGCTATTTCCTGAACTATATGATATAATGTATTATATACTTTAAAACATTTGGAGGTTTTTACAATGGGAATGTTTGATAAACTCATCGCAAATCTTAAAGCAAGCAAGAAAACTATCGTCTTTACAGAAGGCACTGACAAGCGTATACTTTCAGCTGCTGACAGACTTCTTAAGGAAGGTCTCATGGGCGTTGTCCTCTGCGGAAACGTTGACGAGGTAAAGGCTGCTGCACAGCAGAACGGCTTCAATGTTGACGGAGCTGAGATAGTTGACCCTGCTGCATATCCTGAAATGGACGCTCTCGTAGCTCAGATGGCTGAGCTCAGAAAGGGCAAGATGACAGAGGAAGAGTGCCGCGAGGCTCTCAAGAAGTCCAACTACTTCGGAACAATGCTCGTAAAGGCAGGCAAGGCTGACGCACTCCTTGGCGGAGCTACATATTCAACAGCTGACACAGTAAGACCTGCGCTCCAGATAATCAAGACAAAGAAGGGCTCTAACCTTGTAAGCTCATCGTTCATTCTCTTCAGAGAGAAGGACGGTCAGGAGGAGAAGATAGCAATGGGCGACTGCGCTATCAACCTCAGCTACAGCGACAGACTTGATAAGCAGGGCAATGTTGTCCTCACAGCTGCACAGCAGCTCGCAGAGGTAGCAGTTGAGACAGCAAAGACAGCTGATTATTTCGGTATCGACCCGAAGGTAGCAGTCCTCAGCTTCTCGACATACGGCTCAGGAAAGGGCGGCACTGTTCAGCTCAGCCACGACGCTGTTATCGAAGCTCGCAAGCTTGATCCCGAGCTCGTTATCGACGGTGAGTTCCAGTTCGACGCTGCTGTTTCACCAGAGGTAGCAAAGACAAAGTGCCCCGATTCAAAGGTTGCAGGACAGGCTAACACCTTCATCTTCCCGCTCATCGAGGCTGGAAATATCGGCTATAAGATCGCACAGAGACTCGGCGGCTTCGAGGCTTACGGTCCTATCCTTCAGGGTCTTAACGCTCCTATCAACGACCTTTCAAGAGGCTGCAACGCTGACGAGGTCTACAAAATGGCTATCATCACAGCAGGCATGGCTTGATTTTATTGACAGCCGCGCGGAATATTCATTGAACGCAAAGAGGGAAGCCCTTTTTAAAGAGCTTCCCTCTGTTTTTATGTGTGCTATTTTGCCTGATTATCGGCATAGGTTTTGAGAATGAGAGCCGCGTCTGAGGAGTCCACAAGACTGTCGCTGTTGAAGTCTGCAACGGACTTGTCAAGGGCGCTTGTGCCGCCGCCCTGTACAGTCGCGTAGTCCTTGAGTATCAGTGCAGCGTCGGAGGAGTCGAGAGCATCGTCATCGTTTACGTCGCCTATAATAGTGTCGATTGCTTTAAATGTGTATCCGTAGTATTTGGCAAAGGTCTGCGCGGTCGAGTCATTATAGCCGTATATAACAGCGCTCGGGGGAGCAAGATAGCTGCCTATGACACACTCGGGGTCAAGTATCGTGATAGCCTTCAGATTCTCGCTGTTCATGAATGCTCCGATGCCTATCTCCTTTATATTTTCGGGTATCTCGACCTCCGTCAGAGATACGCAGGCTTGAAATGCCTGATCGCTGATATAGCTCAAGGAAGCGGGGATATGTACCGAGGGCAGGGAAGAGCAGCACAAGAATGCCGAATATCCTATCTCAGAGATGGAATCGGGCAAATTGAGATTTTGGAGCTTTGTGGTGTAGGCGAATGCACTTTCTCCGATGCTCGTTACACTGTTCGGTATAGTTACTGATGAGAGGCTGTCGCATTTAAGGAATGCATCATTTCCTATACTCGTAACGCCCTCTTGTATTATCACCGACTTGATATGGGTGTTTTCGTGGAATGGTGAATGAGAAACTTCGTTGTAAGTGTAATCAGTCATTGCTCCCGTACCGCTGATAGTGAGAGTTCCCTCGCTGTCGAGAGTGTATGTCACGTTTTCACCGCAGCTGCCGCTTTCAACTATCTCCGCCGCGTTTGCAGTAACAGCCGTGCCGAGCGAAACGGGCACAGCAGGCATAGCTGCGCCGATAACAGCGCAGGCGAGTGCGCAGGTAAATATTTTTTTGAATGTCATAAAAAACACCTCCGAGTATTATATTTGTATATATTATACCAAATAGGCATATCACAGTCAAGATATTTTGTACTTATTAAAGAAAAATTTGCATCTTGAAAAACTCGTGGAAATCACTTGCAATTTCTGAAAAAACGTGCTATAATATATATGTTGTGTCCCGATAGCTCAGTAGGATAGAGCGGCCGCCTCCTAAGCGGCAGGTCGGAGGTTCGAATCCTCTTCGAGACGCCACGTAAAAGTCTCTCTGAACAGAGGGACTTTTTTGTTGATTTTTTGTGCGTGGTCTGCTATAATATTAATGTGGATAATGTGCGGCTTGTTCATGCAGAAGCTCTGTTGGCATTTTTATCGAAGGAGAGTCTTTCGGGATAAAAGTTTTTACGTTAAGCATCTTTTGTGAA
>ONNL01000204.1 GCA_900319195.1 uncultured Ruminococcus sp.
CCTGCGCTCACAGCGCGGTCATAAAACGTATCAAAGGCTGACTGATTACGACAAATTACCCTTTCCTCAGGTGATATAATAGGAGAGTATGATTCTGTTTTGAGGTGATAAGGGAATGTTAAAATTCAAGTCGTTAAGGGAAAATCCGTCCGCTGCGATGTTCGTCGGATTCATGGGAGCGCTCGGCGCGGGACTGCTCCTCTCGGGCACGGAGATAGCAGGAGTGTCGTCATTTGCAGACATCTCACTGTCGGGAGCACTGCCCCTCCCGTTTTCTGCGGCGGTACTTGTAGGCTCGCTCGTCAGGAGCATTGTCGGGCAGAGCGTGGGCAAAAATATCGTCAGGCTCTCGGCAATGATGATAATGGTGGTCGTCAGAATGTTCACGGAGCGGCTTCGTGACGCAAAAGCGTGCGGAATACTTACAGCGGCGGCGGTGCTCATTTCGGGGACGGCGGTCTCCGCAATAATCGGTGAGGCGGCATACAAGCTGCTGTTTTATGTGTTCTACGGAGCGCTTTCGGGGTACGTGACCTACTGCATATCACAGGTAATAACAGGACTGAAGCGCAAGGCGGTAATCGACCTCTCGTCCGCCTCGGGAAGCTCGTATGCCGTGGCTTACATAATGCTCATATCCGCGCTCTGCTCCGTCAGCGTTCTCGGACTCAACCTCGGAGTCATCGTAGGAGTGACGGTGACTCTCACTGCGGCTTATTATTACCGTCAGACAGGTGGCGCGGTTTGCGGAGCGCTGACCTCATGCGGAGCATTTCTCGCCTCGGCAGATGTCGGTATGAGCGTTGTACTGCTGTCGGTGGCAGGACTGCTGACGGGGTGCCTTTACCGTATAAAGTGCAGTATGTCGGCGGCATTTTTCCTCGGTGTGAATTTCATGCTGATAATCCTCTCGGGTATCACGGAAAACGGCATTTACAGTATGTTCAATTTCATCATTGCGGCGATAGTTTTCGTGCTGACATCACCATACTATTCGGACAAACGCTTGAAAACGGGCAATGAGAGCGCTGCTGTAATGCCGATGATAACGGGCACACGTATGAGCTTCCTCTCGGGGACGGTAAGGGCGCTGAGAAAGGATTCGGAGCGGCTCACGGGTCTGCTCTCCGCGGAAAGCTCAAAGTCTGACCCGACGGACGAAGCAGAGCGCAGGATATGCACGGACTGCTATCGGAGGAATGTGTGCTGGAGGTCGGGATATAACGAGACGCTGAGAGGATTCCGCAAGCTGTCAGCAATGAATGAGTTTTCGGAGGAGAGCTTCCCGTATGAGCTTGAGGACTGCCTGCACCGCGACGAGCTGAAGGCGGAATTTGAGAACAGCCGACGTGAGCGGAGCACGGAAAAGCTCATGGAAATGCGGAGCTCCGACAGCCGCGCAATGCTGTGCGAGCAGATAAGGGCAGTCGAGGACATAACGGAGTCGGCAGGCGTCGAGGAGCCGTTCAGATATTCGGCACCCGTGAGCAGTGTCGTGAGGGACAAGCTGTGCAGATTCGGACTTGAACCGCGCAATGTCATTGCAGGCTACAATGAGCACGAGCGGCTGATGATAGAGCTGTATTTCGGCATAAATGACAGCCATGAGAATACGACGCGCATCTGCGACCTCATATCAGATGAGCTTGGGATACCGCTGTGTGCGTCCGAGCCTGTGCAGTCTGATAAGGAGGTGCGGCTGCGTCTGTTTGAGGCTCCCGAGTATAAGGCTGAGATTTACGGAGCGACCTCGGGTGCGGACGACAGCTGCGAAAACGGCGACAGCTTCACCTGCTTCGGAGATGGCTCGGGCAGGGAATACGTCGTGCTCTCGGACGGTATGGGCAGCGGAAGGAATGCGGCGATAGGCTCGCGCATGGCAGTGAATATTTTCAAGCGGCTCATAAGCGGCGGACTCGGCAGTGCACCTGCGATAAAGCTCATAAATTCGATACTTCTGACAAAGCCGGGCGACGAGGGCTTTGCCACTCTCGACGCGCTCATCATGGACCTTGACACCTGCGCCGTCACGCTGATAAAGTCGGGAGCGGCAGCCACCATGATACGCCGCGGAGACGAGGTGCTGAAGGTGTCCGCACCGACATTTCCCATCGGTATATATGAGCAGTCCGAGGCATTTACGGACAGCTTACAGCTCGCTGACGGCGACATCCTGATAATGTTCTCCGACGGCATAACCGAGAACGAATACCGATTTATCCGTGAGCTTCTGCTCGGGAGCGACGACATACGACATATCGTAGACGAGATATGTGCCAAGGCGGAGGTGTTCAACCCTGCTGTGCACGCTGATGATGTGACCGTTATCGGAGTGAAGATAACGAGCAGGGCAGGATATGAAAACACTGTATGAAATAGACAAAGAGTTTTGATTCGGTATCAAATTTTATTTGGCAAAATGCACTAAATACGGCCCATAAAATTAGTGCATAACATGAATTTTTTACACAATCATAGAAAAAGCTTGAATAATTGGCGAAATTCTGTTAAAATGTATATAGCAAAGGAGGCTGAGCTTATGTCAGATAATACACGAAATAATCCCAATGATTTTCCGCTTTACCTGTTTTACCAAGGGAAAAATTACGAAACGTATAAATTTTTCGGCGTTCATATCAAAAAAAGAGGCAGAGGCAAATACTACACTTTCAGAGTATGGGCACCCAATGCTGTGAGCGTTTCTGTTGTTGGCGATTTCAACGATTGGAACAGAGAGACTAACAAAATGGAGCTTATGGCTGACGGAGTTTGGGAGACTACTATTACCGGGCTCAGCCAGTACGATATCTACAAGTACAGTATAGAGACAAAGGACGGCAGGATACTCCTGAAATCCGACCCCTACGGCGCACACTTCGAGACCCGTCCCGGAACTGCATCAAAGATCTATGAAAGCAGCTTCAAATGGAATGACTCGGAGTGGTATAAGAAAAAGCAGAAGAAGGTCATATACAAGAGTCCTGTCAACATCTATGAGGTGCACCTCGGCTCGTGGAAGAACTACGGCGATGAGGTATTCCTCGACTATGTGACCTTTGCAAAGCAGATAATCCCGTATCTCAAGAAGATGTCATATACCCATGTCGAGTTTATGCCGCTCACCGAATATCCCTTCGACGGCTCGTGGGGCTATCAGGTCACAGGCTACTTCGCTCCGACCTCGCGCTATGGAACTCCCGACGATTTCAGACAGATGATAGAGATGTTCCATGAGGCAGAGATAGGCGTTATTCTGGACTGGGTACCTGCTCATTTCCCGAAGGACGAGGCGGGACTCTATGAGTTCGACGGCACCTGCTGCTATGAATATACCGACGAGCGCAAAAAGGAACACAAGGCTTGGGGTACCCGAGTTTTCGACTACGGCAGGGCTGAGGTATGCTCGTTCCTTATCTCGAGCGCGAATTACTGGTTCGATGAATTCCATGTTGACGGTCTGCGTGTTGACGCTGTGGCATCAATGCTCTACCTCGACTACGACAGGCGCGACGGCGAATGGAGCGCAAATATCTACGGCGGCAACGAGAACCTCGAGGCTGTTGAGTTCCTGAAGCACCTCAATGAAGCTGTATTCTCAAAGCACCCCGACGCTCTTATGATAGCTGAGGAATCGACCGCATGGCCGCTCGTTACAAAGCCTACCGACATCGGCGGTCTCGGCTTCAACTTCAAGTGGAACATGGGCTGGATGAATGATATGCTGAGCTATATGTCGCTCGACCCTATCTACCGCGCATTCAACCATGACAAGCTTACATTCTCGTTCTTCTATGCATTCTCCGAGAACTATATCCTGCCTATCTCGCATGATGAGGTCGTTTACGGAAAATGCTCGATGATAAACAAAATGCCCGGGGAGTATGACCAGAAGTTCGCTTCATACCGTGCTTTCCTTGCATACATGACCGCTCACCCCGGAAAGAAGCTTCTCTTTATGGGACAGGAATTCGGTCAGATGAAGGAGTGGGATTACAAGTCTCAGCTTGACTGGAATCTCATGGACTTCGATTCACATAAGAAGCTGCTGAAGTTCTCCGAAAAGCTCAATAAGTTCTACGTTGATAATGCTCCTCTCTGGGAGGACGACGATTCGTGGAACGGCTTCAGCTGGATATCAAACGACGACTACAAGCAGAGCGTTATCGCATTCAGACGTATAGACGACAGCGGAAACGAAATAATCGCAGTCTGCAACTTCGTCCCCGTACAGCGCGATAATTACCGCATAGGCGTACCCGAAAAGGGCAAGTATAAGGTCGTATTCAACACGGACGCAAAGGAGTTCGGAGGCTCGGGCGTCACAGAGGCTTCCTTCAAGACCGACAGCACAGCAATGCACGGTTTTGATAACAGTATTTCAATGACTCTTGCACCTCTCTCTGTTATTTATCTGAAGTATGCTCCTGTAAAGAAAAGAGCCGCAAAGACAGATGAAAAAGCCGTGAAAACTGCTTCAAGGAAAAAGAC
>ONNL01000203.1 GCA_900319195.1 uncultured Ruminococcus sp.
GTTGCAGGCGGGCTTTCGCCCGGCAAGGCAGCTTGACGACACAGATACAGTGCATAGCTGATTTTTCTCAGAAGAGGTTTTTAGAGGGGTCCTATATTTATTTGAGCTCGCTGACGAGCTTCTTGAACGCATCACCGCGCTCCTCGAAATTCCTGAAGATACCGTAGCTTGCAGCCGCAGGTGAAAGCACACAGCTCTTGCCCGAGGGAGTTATCTCGGAGGCGAGCTTCACGGCACCATCGAGGTGCTGAACATAGTGAACTCTCTGCTTATCGGCAAAATCAGACGCCTGTATCATATCATACACGCGCTTTCCCGACGTTTCCATACAGATAACATTCACATCGGTGTGTGCAAGAAATTCAACAAGCGAGGTGTAGTCGATCCCCCTGTCCATGCCGCCGACGAGTATCGTTGCCGCCTCGGGCACGCTCTTTACAGCTTCAATTGCCGTAGCACAGGCGGTCGAGATAGAGTCGTCATAGTAGCGCACCCCTCTCACCGTATCAACATACTCAAGGCGGTGCGAGAGCGGGTCAAACGAGCAGAGTGCCGAGGTAAACTGCTCCTCGGTTATGCCGTAGCGCCTGCAAATCTCATAGGCAATGCCGATATTGTAGTGATTGTGTATGCCGAGGAGCTTTATCCTGTCGGTCGGTATCGCGTAATCGACTTCCGCACGGATTATTCCCGATTCCACAAATACATCGGCATTGCTGTCGGACTGCGAGATAGTGATGATGTCCGAGGGAATGCCGTCGGGGATAAGCTTGCCGTTTACCAGAAGCAGATCTCCGCTCTGCTGGTGGAGATAGATGTTTTTCTTTGCGTTGTAGTAGTTTTCGATAGTGCCGTAGTGGTCGAGGTGCTCCTCATAGAGATTGAGGAATACAGCCGTTTTAGGTGACACCGTCATGTATTCGAGCTGGTGGCATGAGAGCTCTACAACAGCGAGAGTCTCGTCCTTCATGCCCTCAGCTATCTCAAACACGGGGATACCGATATTGCCTGCGATTCGGCAATCCTTGCCGCTCTTATCCAAGATGTGATATATGAGCGAGGTGACAGTGCTCTTGCCCTTAGTCCCCGTAATTCCGATTATCAGCTCACGAAAGACCGTAAAGAACACCTGTGTCTCTGAGGTCAGCTCGCATTTCAGCTCGGAGGGAGCCTTGTCGAGCACGATACCCGGGCTCTTGAAAACAATGTCATAATCATCAAGACAGGACTGGTAGTCCTCCCCTGTTATCAGCTCCACGCTGTCGGGCAGACCGTTTTTCTCACGGTCTATCGGATTCCTGTCCGAGACAGCGAGCTTACTCGGTGTGCAGTATTTTTCGAGTATCCTGTAGGTCGCTCTTCCCTCGCGTCCGAAGCCGAGAAGGCAAACCGACCTTCCGTTTGTGTAATTCCTTATATATTCAGCAAATCCGTTCAAAGAAGTCGCTCCATTTCCGTTAACAATATTGTTTTGAATTCCTCGGGCAGCAGATTTTCCTCATTGAATGAGCTGCAATATGCTGTATTCTTCTCGTCGAGCATCTCGGGCATATACAGTCCGCGGCTCTTGTATTCCTCAAACAGATACGGCAGCTTGCAGCCTTTCCGCTCGGCATTTCGTATAGCAAGCGAGATAGAGAGATTCACCTCGTCTATGCTCCCCACGCACTCAAACGGCTTGTGCTCAGACTGTCCGACAAGCTCGAGGAAGTATTCAAGCATATCCCTGTCGTTGAGCATATCCCTGCCGAAGATATCGGTCAGCTCGTCAAATGTGAGAAACGGCGAGAGGATAAGGCTGACAAACAGGCATTTCGGGCACTCGCCGCACCATATATCAGGCGAGACCTTGCTCCCGAGGTTGCAGCTTCTGAAAACGGGAAGATACTTTTTATGCGAGACGAACATCTTAGCTATCTGAAATTCCGTCAGCGGACGCAGGAAGCTGAAGTAATATATCCCTGTTTTCAGGTACTTCCCCTCATATCCATGGAAATCGTGCTCAAATTCAAAGCTCTTGGAATACTGATGATTCACGCTCTGTCCCACGACTGTGCTCTCATTCGCGCTCGCCTCATTTGAAAGGACGATATAGTGCAGACCGTGCAGATACGCCGTTATCTCCGCCGAAAATGCAACTATCGAGGAGAACGGAGTATGTCCGTTGAGGAAGCCCTTTTTGTTGAGCTCGACGAGCGAGCGGTCAAAGTTCCGCTTTGCTGTTATCAGTGCACTCTCGTCAAGACCTGCCGTCAGAGCGGTTTTTATTATCGAATCACGCTTATTTATCGCGTAGCACCTACACTTGACACCATTGCTCGTAAGCGTTTCGAGAGTGAGTGCGGAGTCCTTGCCGCCGCCTATCGTCACAAGGCAGCCGCTCGGCTCGGGTCTTGCCGCGGGAGCGGTGCACTCAAAGCCGCCGCTGCACGTTATATCTGCAAAGCTCTGTATATCAGTATCTATGCCGTTCACGAAGAAAAACTCACCGAGTCCGTAGAACCACAGCTTTTTCCACCAGAGCTTCTGCTCCTCGTCAAGCTCGCCGCACTTCACCGCTATCTCGGGCGAGCATACAGCCTTCCAGTAGCTTATGAGCTCTGCCATTCCGAGAGAAAAAGCAAGCCGCTCGAATGTCAGGTCGCCGCTGACCGTGAAGCCGTGTGGCTTGGGGAAGCTCCAGCTCGGAGAGAAATGTGCAAGTCCGCATATCTCAAACTCATACGCGATGTCAACAGCTTCCTCTGTCTCGGTCACCTTATAGGACTTATATACAAATTTCGGATATTCTTTTCTGTAACGCTCAAAATTGCTCATCTTTCCCTCCAAGGCTCATTCAGTCTTTCCCATTATAGACTTTATATGCTCTCTGAGGGCGGAAAATGTAGTGTCAGAAAGGTCATGCTCTATCTTGCAGGCATCATCTGCCGCTGTATCCTTGTCAACTCCGAGGTGTTCAAAAAATTCGCTGAGGAGAGTATGGCGCTCATAGATACGCTCTGCAACAGCTCTGCCCTCATCTGTAAGAGAGATGTGGTTGTCGCCGTCAACGTTTACAAGTCCGCTTTCCTTCATTTTCTTCAGGATAATTGAAACGGTCGGACGCGAGTATCCGAGATACGAGCAAATATCTATCGCATGGACATCTGCCATCTGCTTTGAGAGTATAAGTATCGTTTCAAGGTAGTTTTCTACCGCTTCTGTTACAGCCATTGTTCTTCTCCTTTCATTACAGGGGGAATTTAAACTATTATTATATTATAACATA
>ONNL01000202.1 GCA_900319195.1 uncultured Ruminococcus sp.
CTCTCCGAGACAGCAGTCCGTGCAAGAGTGCAGTATATCGCAGGAAAGCCGCCCGTCATAGTGGACGGCGGACATAATCCCGACGGGGTAAAGGCTCTCGTCTCGGCGCTGAGGTCTGATGTTCGCGGCAGAAAGGTCTATGCCGTGACTGGCATGGTGGACTCAAAGGACTACGTTCAGTGCGTGAAGATGATAGCCGAGACCGCGGAGAAGATGTTCACCGTTGAGGGATACGCTCCCAACTGCGTCCCCTGCGAAAAGCTTGCGGAGTCGGCAGGCGAAAACGCTGAGGCTGTCGGCAGTCTCGAAGAGGCTGTCCACAAGGCAAATGCCCTTGCTCTTGAAAACGGCGGTATCACAGTCGTGTGCGGCTCTCTCTATCTTGCAAGTGATTTTTTGTGCAAGTATCGAGGGAAACCCTTTTGAGACAAAGGGTTTCGCCAACAGCGACCCGTACCCTCTGTCCTACGGACATCTCCCTGCTCAGAGAGCTGCCTCAACAGAGTGCGTAAAATATCTATGGCAATATCGGATTTAAAGGGGACACTTTTTGTGAGTGCGTCCCTTTTTTGTTATAAAAGCAGTATCGGTTTTATGTATTTTGTTTAAAAATGACAGAAAAATATATTCTTATATGGTAAAGTGTAAAAAATTTCAAAAATATTTAAAAAATACGTGACATTTCAAATTCCTTGTGATATAATATATATGTATTCTATAATTCGGGGTATTATTGCTTCTGCACCCGATTTTCAGGCAGAGCAATATAATAAAGAAAAATAAACAGGAAGGAACATGAAATATGGACAACAATTATTATAACAATGATTACAACTCACAACGTCCGCGCAGAAAGGTGACGCGCGACACCTTTAGAAAAAGACAGCTTGCCGCGGTATGCGTTATCTCCTTGATACTTTTGATCATCATAGTTGCCTTTGCTAAGGCTTGCTCGCATAACAGCGTGAGCAAAAAGGGCGATACGAAGGCTAATAAAAAGGCTGTAGTTACGACTACCACGACAGCAGACCCTGCTGTTACAACAGCTCCGCCCGTCACAACCGCGACCGTGACAGAGCCGACTACTCCCGACCCCAATGACACAAATTCCTTCCAGCTCGATAAGTATACTATCTATGTAGATGTAGGAAGCGATGAACTGCCCTATGCGTTCGTTCAGCAGTATCCCGACGGCTCTACAGAAGCTGATGAGGTATGGAAGTCCGACAACGAGGCTATCGCAACAGTTGACCAGTACGGACATATCACAGGTGTTTCACCCGGAGAATGCTATGTTATCCTCTCGTCTGCAAAGGATCCCACAAAGGAAGCATACGTGAAGGTAGTGGTAGCTGACAGCAGCGGTGCTCAGACTGCAACAACAGCAGAGGGCGCTACAACAGCGGAGGGTGCCACAGCAGCAGAAGGTTCTGAAACCGCAACAACATTATCCTCAAACACACAGCCTCAGTCCTCAGTGACTGAGGCTTCTGCGCCTCCGGTCATAAATGACCCCGCACTCCACTACGAGCATATCGGTGACCAGCCTGTGCTCATCGTCAACAAGACCTACGCCATGAACCCTGCCGACGAGCCGGGCGGTCTTGAAAGCACAACGGCTGCTCAGTTCGATAAGCTCTGCGCTGCTGCGGCTGCTGACGGACTCACTCTCTGGAATGCTTCGGGATATCGCTCCTATTCGACACAGGAGACTATCTACAATAACTACGTCAGTATGTCGGGACAGGCTACTGCTGATACCTTTTCTGCACGTCCCGGACACTCCGAGCACGAAACGGGACTTGCGATCGACGTGAATGACCCCAGCGATAACTTCAATAATACCAAAGAGGCGGCATGGCTTGCCGAGCATTGCTACGATTACGGCTTCATTCTCCGCTATCCGCAGGGTAAACAGGATATAACAGGCTATAAATATGAGTCGTGGCATATCAGATATGTCGGCACAGCAGTTTCAAAGGAGATACAAAAGAGCGGCAAGACCCTCGAGGAATACTTTGGCATAACCTCACAGTATCAGTGATACAGATATAAGACCTTGCACTTTTATCGGAGGAAACCCTTTTTAAGCTTCCTCTATGCCCCGATAGGTTACTATCGGGGCATAGCTGCTTTAGCAGCGAGAAGCAGTATTTGAGACAAAGGGCCTCGCCAACAGCGACCCGTACCCTCTGTCCTACGGACATCGTCTCGCCTGTCGGCTCGGTCGGTGCTTCTGCTTCGCAGAGGTGTACC
>ONNL01000095.1 GCA_900319195.1 uncultured Ruminococcus sp.
GGCAGCTGCACCTCCTTCAACAAGGATTCCGAGGAGGGCGCTTTCACTGACTGCACAGCGCTCGAGTCGATAACCGTCTCTGAGGGCAGCGGATGCATCTCGTCCGAGGACGGAGTACTCTACAACGGCGATAAGACCGTTCTTCTTGCCTATCCTGCGGCTAAGAAGGGCAGTAAGTTCAAGGCTCCCAAGACGGTAAAGGAAATTTCATTCTCTGCATTCAGAGGTGCAAAGAATCTCAAAAATGTGAACATCTCAAAGGTACAGACCATTCGTGCATACGCCTTCATGGACTGCAAGGCTCTCGAGACTGCAAAGCTCTCGCGTGACCTTAAATTCATCGGTACGGACGCTTTCACGAACTGCGACAAGCTCACAAGTCTGCGCTTCTATGACAAGCTTGAAACTATCGGCGGATATGCCTTCGGATTCGATTACGACGCGAATATCGACACCTCCACCGGCGCTTCAAAGGAAAACGTCATCGAGGGCTTCAAGGTCTATGCGGACAAGGACTCCCCTGCCTATACATACTGCAAGAACATGGGCGTTAAGTGCGTTACAGGCACGGTCTATGTGCTCGGACTCAATGTCCCGACAGCACTGCTGATAACGCTCGGAGTGATAGTGCTCATAGCACTTGCTTACCTTATAATCGGTAAGATAGCCAAGAGCTCGAAAAAGAAAAATAAGAGCAGAAAAGATAACGAGGACAAGCCTGCTGAAAAAAAGGCTGATGAAAAAAACGAGGAGACCGAAAATGATGAAGATGAAAACGGCGATAACTAAGCTCCTTTCCGCGTGTACTGCCATGCTGACGCTTGCGGCTGCGGCTTCGCCTGTGATGTCCGCATTTGCCTCGGGTGCGACCGATTACCTCACCGACGGCAATTTCTACTTCGAGCTGAAGGATGACAACACCTATGTCATCACTGACTGCATCGCAACTGTTGTCAGCGAGATACCCGAAATGTCGAACGGTCTCGTTATTTCTGAGATAGGCGACAGCGCCTTCATAAACTGCACGGGCATAACCGAGATGACTATTCCCGATACGGTTAAGACTATCGGTCAGAATGCGTTTTACGGCTGCACGGGACTATCGACTGTAAGGCTTCCCTCAAAGCTCACAACTATCGCGGACGGTACATTCACCTGCTGCTCGTCGCTCACATCTGTGACCGTGCCCGATTCCGTAACGACTATCGGCAACGACGCTTTCAGACAGTGCGACCACCTGACAGAGATAGACCTTCCCGACACGATAACGTCGATCGGAGAATACGCTTTTTACGAGTGCACGAGCCTGCGTAATATCGAGCTCCCCGACCAGCTCACAAATATCGGCAGAATGGCTTTCGGTGAGCTCCTCTCGCTTGAGAGCTACGACACACAGGGCTGCTCTGCATTCACCTGCGAAAACAATGTCCTCATGAATAAGGATAAAAATGAGATATATGCCTCTACATCGGCACTCGCAGGCGACCTCATAATCCCAGACGGTGTGCGCGATATAAAGGCAGGAGCGTTTTCTTCAAGTCCGATGATAGAGTATGTCCACATTCCCTCCACTGTCACGACTATCGACGACGGAGCATTCTGCAATATGCTGCTCAACAACAACGGCAATCTCACAATGCTCAAGAATATCGACTTCTCCGAGGGTCTCACCAATATCGGAGAGGGCGCTTTCAGAGGTACATCGGTCGAGACACTATCGCTACCGACGACGCTTAAAGCTGTCGGCATAGGCGCGTTTGAAAACTGCATCAACCTCAAAAGCGTCATTCTCTCGGAGGGTGTCGAGTCCATTGGTGAGGACGCATTCTTCAACTGCACATCACTGAAAAGGATAACGCTCCCCAAGAGCATAAAACAGATAGGCGAGCACGCTTTCGGCTATGACATCGGCGCTGACGGCGACTACTCGAAGATGAACGGCTTCAAGATGAGCGTTTTCTCAGCATCGGCAGGAGCTAAATACGCTAAGAGCAACGATATCGAGTACGTCCGTACAGATAACCTTATAAAGCGTACAGCGTTCATCGTTGTGGCTGTCGGACTTGTTCTTGCAGTGCTCGTGTTCGCAGTCGTGCTTATGAGAAGGAGTAGAAAATCTCCGAAGCTCAGCGAAAAAATCGAGGCGAAAAAGGCAAAGGAAAAAGAAGAAGAGGATAATTACAAGTCTATAATATGACGTTTTATCGGGAGGAAGCCCTTTTTAAGCTTCCTCTATTATCCGATAGGTCACTATCGGGTAATAGCTGCTTTAGCTGCGTAGAGGAACTTATAAGACGTCAAGCGGCGAAGCCGATTGGAGCCTGCGTAGCAGGCGTTTCTCGAAGCTTTTAGCTTTTAAGGCTTCGAGAAGCA
>ONNL01000084.1 GCA_900319195.1 uncultured Ruminococcus sp.
ACCCATTGATGCCCATACATCTGTGATGAGCACGTCAGCACCCTCAGCAGCCTTTGCAGGCGAATCGGTTATACTGAACTTTTCGCCGTATGTATTTGCGAAGTCAAGTATCTCCTTCGGAGGCTGATAGTCATTCGGGCAGGCGAGCGATACGGACATTCCTGCTTTCAATCCGCCTACTGTGAGTGAATTTGCCATGTTGTTGCCGTCACCGATAAAGCACATTTTCAGACCGTCAAAGCTGCCCTTGAGCTCACGGATAGTCATGAGGTCGGCAAGCACCTGACAGGGATGGCAGAAATCGGTAAGTCCGTTGATTATCGGTATAGAGCCGTATTTAGCAAGATCCTCGACTTCCTTCTGCTCAAATGTACGGATCATGATACCGCTGAGGTAGCGTGAAAGTACACGCGCGGTATCCTGCACAGGCTCTCCCCTGCCTATCTGTAAGTCATGCGATGAGAGGAAAAGCGGATAGCCGCCGAGCTGATACATACCTGTCTCAAACGATACACGTGTACGTGTCGAAGCCTTCTGGAAAATCATGCCGAGTGTCTTTCCCTTGAGGAGCGGATGCGGAATATCATGCTTCACATCATATTTAAGCTGGTCTGCAAGGTCAAGTATCTCAAATATCTCTTCTGTGCTCAAATCGAGCATTTTCAATAAATGTTTCATTATATTATCCTTTCGTCAGTGCTGAGTTATTTCTTCTTGTTGATGTCACCGAATGCTCTATCTATCGCCACTGCAAAGAGCGGAATGTAGTCGTCAAAGCATTTGTCCTCTATATCTATATCATACTGGAGGTCTCCGCCGACGGTAAGAAGTGTTTCTATCGAGCCGACCTTTTCACCGTTGAGGATTATCTGAAAGCTCTTTCTGTCCTTGCTCTTTATAGAATACTTCATCTTATCGTTTTCAGCATTTATCGTAGGGTCAAGAAAAAGCGACATACATTCAAGTCTGAGGAAGGTCCTGTCATTGAGGATTATGTCGAATCTCGGTTTCCTGTCAACAACATCCTCAGCGAAGGTATAGAGGTTATACTCGCTTGAATCAAGCAGGATATACTTCTTTCCGAATCCCTTCTTCTTCACGGTATAGAGCAATCTCGACTTTTTGTCTTCAACTATATATTTGCTGCCTTTTGTATTAACAACAAGTCTCATTATTACTCCTCCAGTATTTCTTTTAGTATTTCAATGCCTTCCTTCAGCTCATCATAGGTTATCGTGAGAGGAGGAAGGAGTCTGACCTTCTCCTTGGCTGTGAGCACGAGCAGTCCCTTGTCGAGTGCCTGCTTTGCGACCTCGCCCGCATTTTTAGTCTTTAGCTTTATGCCTATCATCATGCCGAGTCCGCTTACCGACTCGACTTCGCTGCATTTTTCAAGCTCTGCCTTTATGTATTTTCCCTTTTCCGCAACTTCATCAAGAAAGCCCTCGGAATTAAGCCTCTCGAGCACCGCAAGTCCGCCTGCACACGCTATCGGATTTCCGCCGAACGTGGAGCCGTGTGTGCCGGGAGTAAGAACGTCCTTGCACTTTTCGTTCACAAGACACGCTCCCATAGGAACACCGCCTGCGATACCCTTTGCAAGAGTCACTATATCTGCCTTTTTGCCGAAATGCTCGCCTGCGAGGAACTTGCCCGTCCTGCCTACACCCGTCTGCACCTCATCGGTGATAACAAGAATATCACGCTTGCCGCAGATGTCATAGACCGCATCAACGAAGTCCTGAGAGAGTGCATTTACTCCGCCCTCGCCCTGAACATACTCGAGCATTACCGCACATACGGTATCGTCTATCTTGTCGTTGAGGTCGGCAATATCGTTCGCCTTTACGTTCACGAAGCCTTCGAGGAACGGGAAGAAGTAGTTGTGGAAAACGTCCTGACCGGTAGCCGAAAGAGTTGCGATCGTTCTGCCGTGGAACGAGTTCACAAGGGTTATGATATTGTGCCTGCCCTTGCCGTATTTATCGAAGCTGTACTTACGTGCCACCTTTATGGCGCACTCATTCGCCTCCGCGCCGCTGTTGCAGAAAAATACCGAAGAATAGCCTGCTGTCGTGCAGAGCTTATCAGCAAATTCAGCCTGAACAGCCGTATAGTAGTAGTTTGAGCTGTGCTGGAGCGTCCTTACCTGAGCGCATACAGCGTCCGCCCATTTTTCGTCGCAGTAGCCGAGCGAGTTTGTGCCGATACCGCTGCCGAAGTCAATATATTCTTTTCCCGATTCGTCCCTGCACCGTCTGTTCTCACCAGCCTCCATCACGAGCGGATAACGTCCGTAGGAGTGCATAACGTGCTGATTGAATTTGTCAATTGTGTTCATTATATATTTCCTCCATAGCAGCGATGTCATAGCAGACAAAGCCACACTATAATTATAACTCTTAACGGGTACTAAAATCAATATCCCGAGCCTATAAATATGTAAATTTTCGTTTAAATTGTAAATTGTTTTTGTGTATCATAACAAAGGGCAATATGTTGTGCCTTTTCCCATTATATCATACAAACTGTGTGCCGATACCTTCGTTGGAGAGTATCTCGATAAGTATCGAGTGGGGTACTCTGCCGTCGATGATGACCGTCTTGTTGACTCCGCGTCTGACAGCCTCTACACAGCAGTCTATCTTCGGTATCATGCCGCCCGAGATTATGCCGCGTCTCTTGAGGAAAGGCACCTCGCTGACCTTGACCTGCGGAATGAGAGTAGTCGGGTCGTCCTTATCGGCAAGAAGTCCCACGATGTCGGTCATGAGAATGAGATTCTCAGCGCCGAGCTCCGCAGCTATGCGTGCGGCAGCAGTGTCCGCGTTGATGTTGTAGGTATTGCCCTGCTCGTCGGTGGCAACTGTTGCGATAACGGGGATATTTCCATTTGCGATAGCGTCCGTGATAGGCTTTGTGTTGACCTTTGTTATCTCGCCTACGAAGCCGAGATCCTGACCGTCGTCGCTGACCTTCTTCTCAGCCATGAGCATATTTCCGTCAATGCCGCAAAGTCCGACAGCGCTGCCCTTGTGCTGTGCAAGAAGCTGCACAAGCTCCTTGTTGACCTTGCCTGCAAGCACCATTTTTACAACGTCAACTGTCGCCTTATCGGTATATCTCAGACCGTTTATGAACTTGCTCTCGATATTGAGCTTTTTCAGCATTTCGCTGATGTCGGGACCGCCGCCGTGTACCAGCACTACCTTCACTCCTACGAGCGAGAGCAGCACGATATCCGTCATGACAGCGTCCTTGAGCGCGTCATTTGTCATGGCATTTCCGCCGTACTTGATAACAAGTATCTTGTTGTTGTACTTCTGTATGTAGGGCAGGGCGTCAATGAGCACCTGCGACTTGTCACTGTTTGATATCTTCATCATTATTTCTCTTTCTTTCCGTTAATTTATATACTGAGCAGCATTCACTGCTGTCTTTCCTTATAGGCATTATATGCGACGTTGAGAGCGTCGAACATTTTCTCTACATCTTTGTCCCTGTATGTGAGCTGCAATTCCTGCTCTAACTCCATTCCGCTCAGAGACATCTGTATATAGAACATCGCACGTTTGCCGTTGACCTCTCCCGCGCTTTTCATTTCAATGGACATGATGTCCTTATACATCACTGTTCTTGTGCCGTGCTTTGAAGCGAGCAGCAGGCTTTCGTCCGTGACACTGCACTGCAATACAGGAGTGAAAAATGCCGCTCTTATTGCCAGAAAGTCAATTACGGTAAGAAGCAGCGCAAACAGGAAAACCAGCAGCCTGTCAAGGTACGGGGAATTGTCCATAAGCAGAAAAAACACCAATATAAACCCTGCACTTATCACTGACATTATCAGCGCAAGTATCTTTCCGCCGCCTTTTATCATCGTATGGGTACAGTCGCGCATTTTTCCGCTCATTATGACATTTCCATACGCGAAAGGAATCTCTCCCGAATAATATCCGCTGCTGTCTGTATGATCCTCTTCACCGCGGATATAGTCCCCGCTCTCTCGTTTAAAAAGTCCCACGAAGCACCTCCAATAGTTCAGCCTTTCCCGTCAGTCTCATGACCTGTGGGACCTTGCGTCCTCTGAGGCATGAACGAG
>ONNL01000154.1 GCA_900319195.1 uncultured Ruminococcus sp.
CTCGGGCATCTTATAGTAGCCCTTCATTATATTATAGCCGCGAGCTACGAATTCGCCGTCTGTATCGTCGGGGAGCTCCTGATTCGTCTCAGGGTCAACAATCTTGCACTCAACGCCGAAGATAGGTCCGCCGACTGTATTTACACGCTGCTCAACAGAGTCCGTGGTCTTGCTCATGGTAACAGCAGGTGACGCCTCTGTCTGACCGTAGGTGATGCATATTTCGCTCATGTGCATCTTCTCAATAACTTCCTCCATTGTCTTTATCGGACACGGAGAGCCTGCCATAATACCTGTTCTCATGTAAGAGAAGTCGGTCTTATCGAAGTTCTCGTGACCGAGCATTGCAATGAACATCGTCGGAACACCGTGGAAGCAGGTTATCTTCTCGCGGTTTATGCAGTCAAGTCCCTTTCTGGGCGAGAATCTCGTGATAGGTGACATAGTTACGCCGTGAGTCATTGAAGCTGTCATCGCAAGCACCATTCCGAAGCAGTGGAACATAGGAACCTGTATCATCATGCGGTCGGCAGTCGAGAGGTCCATGCAGTCTCCGATAGCCTTTCCGTTGTTGACTACGTTGAAGTGTGTCAGCATAACTCCCTTCGGGAAGCCTGTTGTACCTGATGTGTACTGCATATTGCAGACGTCGTTTATATCAATTGTTCTGCGGACAGACTCTACCTCGCTGTACGGCACATTCTTTGAGAGTGCAATTGCCTCGTCCCATGTATAGCAGCCCTTCTGCTTTGAGTCGATAGTGATGATATTCTTGAGGTAGGGCAGTCTCGCGGACTTGAGCTGACCCGGCTCACAGGTGTCAAGCTCGGGGCAGAGCTCCCTGATTATCTCATTGTACTTTATGTCCTTGATACCGTCTATCATGACAAGTGTATGCGTATCGGACTGGCGGAGAAGGTACTCTGTCTCGTGAATACGATACTCGGTATTCATTGTAACAAGTACAGCACCGATTTTCGTGGTCGCCCAGAATGTGATGAACCACTGAGGTACATTTGTTGCCCATATAGCAACATGGCTTCCCTTCTTGACACCCATTGCAAGAAGTGAACGCGCAAAGGTGTCAACATCATCACGGAATTCGGGGTATGTTCTTGTATAGTCAAGCTCTGTATAGCGGAATGCGTACTGCTTCGGGAACTGTTCACACATCATGTCGAGCACGTCGGGGAAGGTCCTGTTGATGATGTGGTTCTTTCTCCACGGATACTGTCCGTCGCCGCGGATGCTCGTCTGGAGCACTCTCTTGTTTGCGGTCTTATAGGGCGACATGAACTGTGCAAACTGAGGGATAACGATACCTGCGTCGGAGAGGTCGGGCGACCAGCGCTTTACCCATTCAAGCGATATATAGCCGTTATAGTTGATAGAGTCGAGAACTGCTATCATCTCCTTTACGGGAACATCTCCCGTACCCATCATCATGTACTTTACCTTGCCGTCAGCTCCCATTACGGAGTCCTTGACCTGTATGTACTTGATGTATTCACCGAGATTGGCGATAGTTGTCTCGGGCGATTCATTGTTGAAGCGATAGGGGTGGTGCATATCCCAGAGAGCTGCGACCTTGCGGCTGTTCACGCTGTCAAGAAGTGCAGCAAGACGCGCTGTATCACAGTAAACACCGTTTGTCTCAACGAGGAGAGTTACATTGTACTCTTCTGCGATAGGAACGAGCTGTCTGAGAGCCTCTGCTACGTACTCGTCATCGACATCTCCCGCAGGCGCAGGGTCGGAGTCTCCGAGGACGCGGATATACGGTGTTTCAAGCTTACTTGCAAGCTCGGCATAAGCGGTTATCTCAGCCTTTGACTTCTCGAAATTCTCCCTGTTCTTGAGTATAGCACCCGAGGTGAGACATGGAATCTCAAGGCGCAGTGACTTGAGCTTTTCGATAGTCTTGGGGAGCTGCTTCTCCGAGAAGGGCTGTGCCTTGACCGAGAAAATGTCCTTACCGAGACCTCTTATCTCGATTCCGTCAAAGCCGAAGTCCTTTGCCATTGAGTAGATGTCCGCCCATGAAAAATCGGGGCAAGCAAGTGTTGAAAAGCTAATTTTCATTTTTCATCATTCCTTTTCGTAGACTATAATAAATATTTCGTATGATGCCGAGCGTTCAGGGCAATAAAAAAGTCCCTTTCACGCTTACGCATGAAAGAGACGAAGATTCAATAAACTCCGTGGTACCACTCTTTTTGACATTAAAAATGCCCACTCATCTGTATCATAAAATACATATCCCTATAACGTGAGAAGCACGTTCAAGCCTAATCGCCGCAACTTACAGCTATCGCCGCAGGTCACGCTTTCAGCTGACTGCTCGGGGAGGAGTATTACTGCGCCGCTCTGCTGCCTCACACCAAACGACAGCTCTCTGAAAAAGCTATGGCAGATTTTTATTCCCGTCACTGCATTTAATACAAGCATTATTATAACTCAAAGTTCATGATTTGTCAAGAGCTTTTGAAAAATTAACTGAATTAATTTTTGCCGTAATGCTGATACTGGAGCTTGTACGGTATTGTCGTGAGGGACTCTCTGAGCAAGGCTTCCCCCGATAAAACCGCCAAAACTTTTATATGAGTATTAAGGTTGAAAATGATGCGGTCACTTTTTGAGGAGCCTGTCGAGCATGACCTGTCGGCACTTCCTTTCAAGTGTGTCGTCAAGGGGAGCAAGCGTTGCAGCAGTCCCCTCCTCTCTGCCGAGGCAGTAGGAGATGATATAGTCCGATATTTCGGGATTCTTGGAGAGCATGGGACCGTGGAAATAGGTCGCAATGACGTTCTTCTCGCAGTAGCCCTCATGCGAGCTTTTGGAGCAGTTGCCGTTTCCGCAGAGGACCTCACCGAACGGAGTTTTAACGCCATGAGTCTGTCCGCCGTGATTCTCGAAGCCGACCACATCAACAGGCTTGCCCGTGATATTGGTACGCACCGCAATATTGCCTATACAGCGCATTTTTCGGCTCTCGGGAGCGATAGTGTAATAGTCGAACAGACCGAGTCCCTTTATCTCGTTGCCGTCAGCGTCGCGGTAGTATTTTCCCATGAGCTGATAGCCGCCGCAGATGAGGAACAGGAAAGTCCCCGATCTATAGGCTTTTTCTATGCCTCCGCAGCACTTCAGCAGGTCGGCTGAGATGTGCTGCTGTTCAAGGTCGGCACCGCCGCCTATGTAAATGCAGTCATATGCCGAGAAATCGGGAGTTTCGTCGTCTATGGAATACTTATCCACGGTACATTCGATGCCGCGCATTTTGCAGCGGTATTTCAGAATCTCCATGTTGCCGCTGTCGCCGTAGAGGTCAAGGAGGTCAGAATACATATGCAGTATCTTAATCGTTTTCATCGGTCTTGCCTCCATGCTTTGCGATATACCGCCTCAGAGCGCTTCTCGTCGGCTGAACGGCGGTGTAGTTTGCAATGACGAATTTGCGTCCCTCAGTCGAGGCAAGCTCCTCGACCGCGCTGTCAAGGTCGGGACGCACGACTATCTTCGCCGCGTCGTATCCCGAGCACTTGATCCTGACCGCAATATCATAGGCTCTTGTGCCAGAGGTGACTACCCTCGTTACGCGCTCGAAAATGCTGAAATTTATGTCCCATATCCACGAGACATCAAGTCCGTCGGCAATGTTGTCATTGAGCACGAAGAGAAGCTCCTTATCGCCCTGCATTTCGTTCATCACGCGCAGAGTCATGTTCGCTCCGACGGGATTCTTTGCGAGATTCAGCGTGGTCTTGCGTTCACCGAGCATGAAGTTCTCCATACGTCCGTTCTGCACGGTATAGTTGTCGATGACGTTGTCTGTCACGTCCTGCTTAATGTTCCACAGCTTCGCAGCAGCCGCAACTGCCGTCATATTATAGACATTGTAGATACTGTTGAGCTTGGGCGAATACGTGTGACCGTCCGCGGTGAAAACAGGCTTTTCAAGGTCAATGCCGCCCGCACTGATGTACGGCTCATAGTCACCGAAGCCGCAGCCCTTGCAGATGAATTTTCCGATGTGGGAATACTGGTAGTATTCGTAGTCGAGAGGTTCCTTGCAGAAGGGGCAGAAGCGTCCCTCGGAAGCCTCGAATATCTTGTCCGTAGCGAAGGCGTAGCGCTCCGCACGGAAGTATTTCACTTTCTTGTTCTTGAGATTTGCTCGTCCGAGACGGGCAGTATTCGGGTCGTCGCCGTTGAGGATAAGATTGCCCTCAAAGGTCTTGCAGAAGCCGTTTATCTTCTGTATCAGCGTCTCCATTTCGCCGTTGCGGTCGAGCTGGTCGCGGAAGAAATCAAGCACGACGAGCGTGTCGAGCTTCAGTTGTGAGTACACGACAGGGACGTGCGATTCGTCAGTTTCAAGTATGAGGAAGTCCGCGTCTACCTTTCCCGACATATCGCAGTATCTCAGCAGCAGTGAGCATATTCCCGTATCGAGATTATTGCCCTCGTGGTTAGTGATTATCCTTTTGCCGCTCTGCTCAAAGAGCTGTGCTATGCAGTTTGTGACCGAGGTCTTGCCGTTTGTGCCTGTAACGGCGATTATCGGGCATTCCACCTTGAACATCGAGCAGCACCTTCCGCGTGTGAGGTGCCACAGGACTATCCCGGGGAGATTGCCTGCATTGCGCCTGAAAAGTCGGAGCAGCTTCACGACAAGCTTTCCGATGAGAATTTGCAGTCTTTTCAATGTTTGCCTCCGACGTTCACTTCTTTGCGACTATCTCGCCGCAGGCTGTCTTGTAGATAGAATTTGCGGGGACTACTCCGCGGACACAGCTCGTCGGGTAGATGTTGGAATTTCTGCCGATTATAGTACCGGGGTTGAGCACGCTGTTGCAGCCGACCTCAACGTAGTCACCGAGCATTGCTCCGATCTTCTTGATGCCTGTCTCGAGGGTCTCGTCGCCCGACTTTATAACGATATTGAGCTTGTCCGACTTGACATTCGAGGTTATCGAGCCTGCGCCCATGTGCGATCTATAGCCGAGTATGCTGTCTCCGACGTAGTTGTAGTGCGGAGTCTGCACGTTATCGAAGATGATGACATTTTTCAGCTCGACGGAATTGCCGACAACGCAGTTTTCACCGACAAGTGCACTGCCTCTGACAAAAGCACAGTGACGCACCTCGGTATTTGCTCCGATAATGCATGGTGCTCCGAGGTATGCGCTCGGGAATACCTTTGCGGTCTTGTGCACCCAAACGTTTTCGGCAGGATTGTCGTATTCATCGGGACTGAGTGTCTTTCCGAGTGATATTATAAAGTCCGATATGCCCTTCAGAGCCTCCCACGGATATTCAAAGCCGCAGAGGTAATCGGCAGCAGCCGTGTGTGAAAGGTCATAAAGGTCGGTTATTTTAACATTTTCCATTATTCATATCTCCTTAACTTTACAGTAGTTTTAAATAATATTATACGCCACTTTTGTCAAAAAGTCAAGATAATGCCGAAATTTCTGAAATGGCTTTACTTTTCAGCGACTTTGTGATAAAATAGACAAGGTAAAAAATGAAAAAATTATATATTGGGAGTGCGTATTTTTTAATGAGTAAAAAAATATTGGTCTATTTTTTTCCTATTTTTGTTTTCATTTGCGTTGTGATAGGCGTTCACCTCTACTTCACAAGCGGAGCAAGAGCAGACGATCCTATCCCCTTCTCAGAGCTTCTCACCGAGGCTTCAACAACTGAGATATCCACCTCGACCACTACTCATACCACAACTACGACTACTACCTCAACTTCTACCACCACGACTACTACGACCGTAACAACGACCGTAACTACGACTGCAATACCCGTAACAGAGCCCGAAGCTGCCGCAGAAGAGCCTGAGACTGATACAGCTCCGACTGCCGCACCAGCGGAAGTCCCTCAGACAGACACAAGCTTCACACCTGTGGGAGTATCGCCCAACAGTCAGTTCTATCAGGACAGACTCGTCGTTGCAGGCGATTCAATAGCGTCGGGATACTATTATTATGGCTATATCCCCGAGGGGCACAATCTCGCACAGAGCTCCCTCTCCATCTGGAACTTTGAATACTTTACGTTCAACGTCGGCGGTACGATGATGAACATTTCGGACGGCATTAACGCCCTCAAGCCGAAGCTGATACTCTTCTCCGTCGGTATGAACGACATCAACTGCACCTCGACTGACGCTTTCACGCAGAAGTACAGGAGCAAGATAGAGCTTGCTCTACAGCAGGTACCCGATACGAATATTGTTGTCTCGGGAATAACTCCTATCGCTCCGAGCGTGACTTACACGACAAACGAGACTATCCAGCAGTATAATGCCGCACTCAAGGCAATGGTCGAGAGCATGGGCTCGTCAAGGGTGTATTTCTTTGATACCTTCCCCGTGCTTGCCGACCCGTCCACAAACGCTCTCAAGGACAGCTTCTCCTCGGGCGACGGTATGCACCTTGCGTCAAAATGCTACGCGGACGTGCTTGCGGCTATGTTCAATTTCCTTGACACTACTCCAGTCTACGACCAGATAGTACAGTCAGAACAGTAAACTGCCGATATAAGATGCAGTATCGTCCAAAAGCCGGTATTCCTCACCTTTGAAAACTGTCCCCTTTTTTCTTGACAACAGGTCATTGATGTGGTATAATATTATGGTAACGCCGCGTAAATACTGCTCTGCGGCAAAATACTGGGGTATCGCCAAGCGGTTAAGGCAACAGACTTTGACTCTGTCATCGACGGTTCGAATCCGGCTACTCCAACCAGTCTCCCGACTTTCAATGGTCGGGAGTTTTTATTATCCTCTCTTATTGACAAGGCTCCTATATTATGGTATAATATTAAGTAATTGACTTTAATTTTTAAAAGGATTGATTTTAGTATGGATTACAATGCACTTGCTGATTTACTTTTCCCCGATGTTACGCAGTCTCCCGATGATATGGAGAAGCGCTTTCCCGCGCGAGAGCTCCCCGAGGGTGCGTGCGTTACTCGTATAGGTCCCAGTCCTACGGGATTTGTCCACCTCGGCAATCTCTACAACGCTATAATCGGTGAACGTCTTGCACATCAGAGCGGCGGCGTTTTCTACCTTCGTATCGAGGACACCGACAACAAGCGCGAGGTCGAGGGTGCTGTCGAGACACTCATCAATGCGATGAATTATTTCAACGTAAACTTTGACGAGGGTGCAACAGCTGACGGCGACAAAGGCGCTTACGGTCCCTACAGACAGCGTCAGAGAAAGGACATCTACCACGTTTTTGCAAAGAAGCTCGTACAGATGGGCAAGGCTTATCCGTGCTTCCTCACTGCCGAGGAAATTGACGCTATCCGCGAACAGCAGACTGCTAACAAGGAAAACCCGGGCATCTATGGCAAGTATGCTAAGTGCCGCGACCTCACTATCGACGAGGTGAAGGCTGATATCGCTGAGGGCAAGGAGTGGGTGCTCCGTTTCAGAGGCGAGGAGACAGGCGAGTACATCACCGTTGAGGACGCTATCCGCGGCAAAGTCGAAATGCCGAGAAACAACATGGACTTCGTGCTCCTCAAGAGCGACGGCATACCGACATATCACTTCGCTCACGTCGTTGACGACCACCTCATGCACTCTACTCACGTTATACGCGGCGAGGAATGGCTCTCGTCACTTCCCATGCACGTTGAGCTGTTCAATACACTCGGCTGGAAACAGCCTATTTACTGCCACACAGCTACTCTCATGAAAATCGAAGGTACGGGCAAGCGTAAGCTCTCAAAGAGAAAGGACCCCGAGCTCGCACTCTCGTATTATCAGCAGGAGGGCATCTCGCAGGACGTTGTCTGGGAATTTCTCCTCACGCTCCTCAACTCAAACTACGAGGAATGGAGACTTGCTGATCCCGAGGCTGATTACAGGGAATTCCCCTACTCTATCGCTAAGATGTCCATTTCGGGCGCTCTCGTTGACCTCGACAAGCTCAGGAGCATTTCAAAGGAAACTATCTGCCGCATGAGCGCCGAGAAGATATACGAAAACTGGCTCGGTTGGTGCGAGCAGTACAACACGGAATTTGCCGAGCTGATAAAGAAGTATCACGAGCGCACCATTGCCGCACTCAATGTCGGAAGAAATGCTGCAAAGCCGCGCAAGGACATCGAGACTTGGAAGCAGGCTTGCGACTTCATGAGCTTCTACTACGACGAGACATTCAAGGTCACCGAGGATATGCCTGCGGAGTGCAGTGCTGAAGACGTTAAGACCTTCTTCTCGAAGTACCTTGAGACCTATGACCACAGCGACGACTCGTCCGCATGGTTTGCAAAGGTCAAGGAAATTACCGAGGCTCTCGGATATGCAGTTAAGCCGAAGGACTTCAAAAAGAATCCCGAGCAGTACAAGGGCTCTATCGTGCACATCACAAATATGATAAGAATTGCTCTCACAGGTCACGCAAATGCGCCTGACATCTGGGAGGTAAGCCATGTTCTCGGTGAGGACATCGTAAGAAAAAGACTTGAAAAGTGGGCATGAGCCTACACAGAAAGGACTTGAAATAAATGGGTAAAAATAAAGAGGGCAATAACGGAAGGCCTTTCGAGATACCGCGCCCGACCTTCCCGAAGCGTGCCGTTGTAACAGGCGGTATGCCCTACGGAAACAAGGAGCTCCACTTCGGTCACGTCGGCGGTATGCTCGTCTTTGCGGACACATACGCTCGTTTTCTCCGTGACCGCATCGGCAGGGAAAATGTTATCTTCGTAAGCGGTACAGACTGCTACGGCTCCCCTATAGCTGAGGGCTGGCGCGTAAAGGTAAAAAACGGCGAGTTCGACGGTACTCTTGAACAGTTCGTTGAACGCAACCACAACAAGCAGAAGGCTACTCTCGACGAATACGGCATCTCACCGAACCTCTTCGGAGCTTCGGGACTTGGTCGCACAAAGGAGATACACGCTGAGGTGACAGACCTCTTCCTCCGCTCGCTCTACAAAAAGGGACAGCTCAGCAAGATAACAACTCAGCAGTTTTTCGACGAAAAGGCAGGAGTTTTCCTCAACGGCAGACAGGTCATAGGAAAATGTCCCGTAGAAGGATGTACCTCTGAGAAGGGATATGCTGACGAGTGCGACCTCGGACATCAGTATATGCCCGAAAACCTCATAAACCCCGTAAGTACGCTCACTGGTGAAACTCCTACAATGAGACCTGTCACCAACTGGTACTTCAACCTGCGTGACTACGAAAAGCTCCTTCAGGACTGGGTCGAGGAGCTCAAAAAGCGCAAGGACGTGCGCCCTGTTGTATGGAAAACTATCTCGGAATTCCTCAAGCCGCCTGTTATCTACGTAAAGCGCGAATTTGAGGAGAAATATCTTTCACTCAAATCACAGCTCCCCGAGCACGAATACTTTGAGGAGCCTAAAAAACCTTCATTCACGATACAGTTCAGCGCTCTCACAGACTGCGACGAAGCCTGCCGCGTTCTCACGGAAAACGGCATACGCTACCGTACAGGAAAGACACTCGTACCGTTCAGGCTTACGGGCAATATCGAATGGGGAGTTCCCGCCCCCGTGCTTGAGGGTGAGGAGCCACATACAGTATGGGTATGGCCCGAATCTCTCTGGGCACCTATCTCATTCACCGAGGCATATCTCGAGTCTATCGGTCACGACCGCGCCGAGTGGAAGGACTACTGGTGCAGTAAGGACGCATCTGTTTACCAGTTCATCGGTCAGGACAATATCTACTTCTACGGCATTGCCGAGCCTGCTATGTGGATGGCTCAGCAGACAAGCACCGATAAGACCTGCGATTCTCCCGAGGGCGAGCTCCAGATGCCGATAATCGTGGCGAATCACCACATTCTGTTCCTCGATAAGAAGGCTTCGAGCTCTGGTGCGGTAAAGCCGCCTATGGCTGATGACCTGCTCAGTCACTACACTCCCGAGCAGCTCAGAATGCACTGGCTCGGACTCGGTCTCGGTCAGCGCTCTGTAAGCTTCATGCCGAAGCCGTATAATCCCGACGCAAAGCCCGAGGACAGCGACCCCGTTGTTAAGGACGGACTGCTCCTCTCGAATGTTTACAACAGAATGATCCGAACAGCCTTCTATACAACTCAGAAGCTCTTTGACGGCGTTATGCCCGATAATGCTCCCGAGCAGCAGTTCCTTGATGACGCGAAGAAGACAGTCCTCGAATACGAGAGACATATGTCGAAGTTTGCGTTCCACCAGTGCACCTATGTCCTCGACAGCTATATCAGAAACGGCAGCAAATACATGGCTAAGGCTCTCCGTGAGGACACTCCTCCCGAGGAAGCTGCACAGGCTCTTGCTAACCTGTTCTATATCATCAGGATAACAGGCATTCTCCTTCACCCGATGGCTCCTTTCGGTACGGAGAAGCTACGCGAGTACCTCATTGCTGACGAGAGGATATGGTCGTGGGATACTATCCTTGAACCAATAAACTACTTCACAGGCAAGCAGCACAAGCTGAAGTTCCTGCCGCCGAGAACGGACTTCTTTACCCGTCACGAGAGCCAGTTTGAGACTGAAAAGGCTGAGTGACAGGGCAGCTGTTCCTTATAATCAAATAAATTCAAACGATGTCTGCATTGTACAGTCATCGTTTTTTTTGTGCTGCACACACGGAAAACCGCGTCGAAACGAGAATTATCGGACAGTAATAGCTGTACCGAATAAGAAAGGAACATCTTTCCGAATGCATGAAACAGCTCCCCACAGGATAAGCAAGCACAGGCAGGTCGGGCAAGAGGAATATTTATAAAATTTAATTTTAAAAAACTCTTGATTTTTTTTTAATACTATGATATAATGTATTAGTCGTTTGTGGGACGACTAATACGCAGTGGTATCGAAGTGGTCATAACGGACATGACTCGAAACATAGTCGTTTCTGAGCTTGCCGCACTTTGATTTATCCCTGTTCTGC
>ONNL01000094.1 GCA_900319195.1 uncultured Ruminococcus sp.
CCGAAGCGCTTTACCGTGCCCTCTGCTTCGAGCCTGTCAAGAGTCACCGATACCGTCGCCTGAAAACGTGAGCCGAGACCGTTTTTGTGTGAGCCGGTCTTTCCGCCTATGACCGCGCATGAAGCGAGACACAGAACAGTCACCAGCATTGCTGTGAATGTAAGAAGTCTTTTCATAATAATTTCTCCTGTATGTATTATTTAAGAGCTTTTACATTCCTTTATTTTCGCCGCTTTAGTGCAGCCTTATATTTCCCTTGCTTTTAGCTTCCCTCTGAGTGCTGTGAATGCCTCGGGCAGACAGCTTATGATGTCCCTCGGGAGCATTGACTCCTGACCGTATTTCTCAGCGGCTATGTCTCCTGCGAGACCGTGGAGATACGCTCCTGCACACGCGCTCTCAAAGGGCATTATGCCCTGAGCGGCAATAGCTCCTATCATTCCTGCGAGCACATCACCGCTTCCGCCGACACTCATGCCTGCGTTGCCCGTGTGATTCACGGACGTCCTGCGCCTGTCCGCAATGACTGTGCCTGCACCCTTGAGTACGACAGTCGCGTCGTATTTTTCGGCAAACACTTCCGCAGCGTCGAAGCGGCTCCCGACCACATCAGCCGTCGCACAGCCCGAGAGCCGTGCCATTTCGGCAGGATGAGGAGTGAGTATCACATCACTCTGTCTCTTCATTAATATATCTATGTCCCCGACTATGCAGTTTATTCCGTCCGCGTCAATAATTACGGGGACTTCTGCATTCTGTACGACAAATTTCGTCAATTCCCTTGTATCTGTCGTGACACCCATGCCGCAGCCTATGACTATCGCCTTTGCGCGTGACATAGCCTCTCTGAGCGGCTCAATGCTCGGATCGTAGAGCATATATCCGTAGTCGTCGCACTCAAGCTCGAGGAATGTCGCCTCGGGGACGGTCACTGATACTGTGTCGATACATTTTTCGACTGACGCAAGCTTCACAAGTCCCGCGCCGCTTCTGAGTGCACCGAGTGAGGACATCGCCGCCGCTCCGCGCATTGACGAGCTTCCTGCAATGATGAGCACTGTGCCGAATGTTCCCTTGTGGGAATCCGCGGCACGTTCAAACGGAAAACCGCCGAGCTGTGCGTGTCCCGTAAGCGAATACTCGTGCTGACCGTCGATTATGACTGCCGCTCTGTTGGGAATGCCTATGTCCGCGACGGTGACCCTTCCGCAGAGAGTCCTGAGCGGATACTGCGTCATGCCCGACTTCATGAAGCCGAAGGTGATAGTCTCGTCGGCGCGGAAGGCTCTGCTGTCGGCTGTGCCGTTTGTGCTGTTGCCGCCGCTTGCGACATCGACAGCTATCCTGTAAGCCGAGGTCTTTATCGAGAAGATCTCCGCGGTCTCCTCGTCGAGAGAGCCGTGATAGCCTGTGCCGAAAACGCCGTCCACAAGCACATACGCGCTCGTCACAGCATTATAGATGTACCTCTTCCGCAGGTCTTCATTCCGCAGTATCTCGCTGAGCTGAGAGTTCTCGTCGTCAGTCTGTGAGGGGTCTGTCATGAAATCGAGCTCTGCATTTTCCATTTCAGCGGCGAAGTCCTCGTCCTTGAAGCCCCTGATGAACATTGCCATGTCCTCGGGGAGCCTGTTGTACATCTCCTTGGCAAGCTGAGTTTTCGGCATTCCGCCGACGTTGATTATCGTGACACGGTAGCCCTGCATGATGAGTATATCAGCCGCCGCAAAGCAGTCTCCGCCGTTGTTGCCTGCGCCTGCAAGAAAGACTATGCGCTTTTCCTCGGGCGGCACAGACGGGTCCCTGCGGCAATAGCCGTCTATCATCTCCGCAAGAGCGCGTCCTGCGTTTTCCATGAGGCGCTTTTTTGAAATGCCTATCTGTTCACAGCGGTCCTCTATCTCTCTCATCTGCGAGGGTGTTACTATTCGCATGGTAATATCTCCTTTTCCGTTCAGTCAAAATTTCTCAGCTTTGCAGGCAGGAATTTTCTTATGTTGTCGAGCATTTTCTCATTCGGAGCGAAAACAAGTCTCGTCTCGCCGTATTCATCATGGGTGAAATCCGCATAGTATTCATGCGCGGCAATATTGTCCGAGGGCATAATTACGGTCATATCCTCGGTCTCCTGCTCAGCGGCAGAGTCGTCGTACCTTGCAAATGCTGTGAAGCTCTTGACTTCGACGGTGAGCAGCTCATAGCGCTTTGACTTTGCAACTATCTTGTCAACGTCGAGGGTGCCGTTTGTGAAGGTGTACTCGTACTCGACGTATGACGAGCGGTACTTGAAGTAGGTAAAGTAGCCTGCCGCCGCCGCAAGTATAAGTCCGAGGAATGCCATGAGCGGCTTCCCGAATTGTATGACTGCCGAAAGCGCCATCAGTATCGTTATGAGTATGCCGATCATGAGGAGCGCTGTCTTTTTTGTTTTTTCGCTCTGCGTTTCGTTTCTCGTTACAAGCTGTTCTGCAAAATTATCCATAGTGATTCTCCGTGATCCTTAAGGGCACCTCTAAAAACCTCTTCTGGAAAAAATCAGCTATGCACTGTATCTGTGTCGTCAAACTGCCTTACCGGGCGAAAGCC
>ONNL01000092.1 GCA_900319195.1 uncultured Ruminococcus sp.
AATTGATGTTCTCTGCCCTTTTATAGTATATATTATTAAAAGTATATAGTTTTCGGACGCAAAAAAGCGAAAATATTTCCGAAAAAGTTTCGGTAACCCCTTGATTTTTCCAAAAATACGTGATATAATATGTATAGTTGATACTTGAAGCAAAAGACCGGAGCAATTCCGGTCTTTCGTTTGTAATAGGGAAAGAAAGGATGATGCGAATGAAATTCAAAAAGTTCGGCGGCACAGAGAAAAAAGTTCTAGACCTTGTAAAGCCCATAACCGACGAGCTTGGCTACTACCTCTGGGACGTCTCCTACGTCAAAGAGGGCGCAATGTGGTATCTGAGAGTATTCATCGACCGGGATGAGGGCATCTCGATCGACGACTGCGAGCGTGCGACAGCTCCCATAAATGAGGTGCTCGACCGCGAGGATCCCGTGCCGCAGAGCTATATGCTCGAGGTCGGCTCGGCAGGTCTCGAAAGAGAGCTCACCCGCGAGGAACACTTTGAGGTGTGCAGCGGCGACAAGGTACGCATAAGGTTCATAAGAGAGATAGGCGGAGAAAAAGAAATAACAGTCACTCTCGACGGAGCCGACAAGGACGGTGTTCATGCAGTCACCGACAGCGGAGAAAAGGTAACCTATCCGCTTGAGGATATCGCTTTCGTCAAGCTCTGGCTTGACTTTGAATAAAAATAAAAAATATTTTGACCGGAGGAATAAACGGAAATGAACAAAAACAGCAGCTTTTTCGACGCTCTTGATGTGCTCGGAAAGGAAAACGGAGTTAACTCAGACGTTCTTATCGAAAAAGTAAAGTCAGCAATGCTCAAGGCGGCAAGAAAGGCTTATCCGCACAGTGAGGAGAATATCAGAGTTGAGATAGACCCCGAAACAAAGAAGTTTGAAATGTACATCGACCAGGAGGTCATCGACGACTATCCTATCGACGAGAACGAGATAAACATCAACGCGGCAAGAGCTATCGACCCGAACGCAAAGGTCGGTGACAGGATACCCAAGGAGATAGATATCTCAAGGCTCGGAAGAATGGCGGCTCTCTCCGCTAAGCAGTCCATAAAGGGCGACCTCAGAGAGATAAACCGCGAGCAGATACTCAGCCACTTCGAGAACAAGGAGCACGACTGCATAAACGTAAAGGTAACTCAGGTCGAGCCCGGCAGAGGTACTGTTACCGTTGAATACGAGGGCACAGAGCTCTACCTGTTCAGAAACGAGCAGATTCCCGGCGAGGAGCTCAAGGAAGGTCAGACCGTCAAGGTCTATATCACAAGCATCGTCGGCAAGAACAAGAAGCCTATCGTAAAAATCTCACGTACACACAAGGACCTCGTAAAGAGACTCTTTGAGGTAGAAGTCCCCGAAATATTCGACGGCACTGTTGAAGTGAAGTCGATTTCGCGTGAGGCAGGCTCAAGAACAAAGATAGCAGTATGGTCGAACAACCCGAACGTTGACGCTATCGGCGCCTGCATAGGTGCAAAGCGCTCAAGAATATCGGCTGTTGTGAACGAGCTCAGCGGTGAGAAGATAGACATTATCCCGTGGAGCGAAAGCCCTGAGGAATTCATCGCGCGTTCACTTGCTCCTGCCGAGGTGCTCAAGGCAGTCATCACTTCAGAGCTCGAAAAGACCTGCACGGTCATCGTTGCGAACAATCAGCTCTCGCTTGCTATCGGCAACAAGGGACAGAATGCAAAGCTTGCGGCTAAGCTCACAGGCTACAAGATAGACATCAAGCCGCAGTTCGATATTACGACAAACGAGGAAGCTCCCGAGCTTGACCCGAATTTCAAGGTCCCCGAGATAGAGTTTGCTCCTCCCGTTGAGGAAGAAGCCGAGGAAGTCCCCGCTGAGACAGCTGAAGAGAGTGCTCCCGAGACAGCAGAAGCAGTCTCCGACGGAGAATGAGCATGAAGCCGAAAAAGATACCCATGAGAATGTGCCTCGGGTGCGGTGAGATGAAGCCGAAAAAGCAGCTCATCCGCGTGGTGAAGTCTCCCGAAGGGGAGATAAGCCTTGATTTCACGGGAAAGAAATCGGGCAGAGGCGCTTACATCTGCCGAAGCTCAGAGTGCTTTGAAAAGGCACGAAAGGCACGCAGATTTGAAAAATCGTTCTCATGCAGGATAGACGACAGTGTCTATGAGGTGATGTCAGATGAACTCGCAAAAGAAACAGAAAACAATTAACCTGCTGACTATCTGCATAAAGGCAGGCAAGACTATAAAGGGCTTCGATACCGTAAAGGACGGCGCATACGAGGGAAAGGTGCAGTGCATACTGACTGCCTGCGACGCTTCTCCGAAAACCGTCAAGGAAGCGGTATTCGTGTGCGGTGAGTGCGGGATAAAGCACTTCTCCACGGAGCTTACAAAAAGCGAACTCGAATGGCTCTGCGGAAAGCCGACAGCCGTTATCGGAATATGTGACGGCGGCTTCACAAAGGCATTCGGCAAATTCCTCGGATCATCACAGTGAGCTGTGTTTATATAAACAGAAACAATTGAATATTTTAGCGATGCACGGTCGTGCCGTGTATTGAAGCCGCAGATATGCGGAACAGACAATGGAGGTATTTCAAGCCTATGGCAAAAAAGATCAAGTTAAACGACGCCGCTAAGGACCTTAGCGTAACTTCGCAGGAACTGATAGATTTCTTCGCTGAAAAAGGCGACACAAAAAAGAAGACCGCTTCTTCTCTCTCGGAGGAGGAGATGGACGTTCTTCTCGAACATTTTTCAAAGCTTCACGAGGTAAAGTCGTTCGACGAATACTTCGCTTCAAGAAACGACAAGCGTCCCGAAAAGCCTGTCGAGGAGAAGCCCAAGACAGAAAAGAAAGCTGCGACTAAGACTGCTAAATCCGAGGCCGCAAAGAAGGAAGCTGCAAAGCCTGCGGCGGAGACAAAGAAGAAGGCTGCCGCTAAGACAGCCGCTCCCGAAAAGGAGGAAAAGGCTGTAAAGGCAGCCGAGCCTAAGACTGCTGCCGAAGCTCCCAAGAAGGAGACAAAGAAGGCTACGGCTCCTGCTCCGAAGGCAGAGGAAAAGAAGGCAAAGCCCGAGCAGACTGAGGTCAAGGCTGAGACCAAGACCGAGGATAAGAAGCCTCAGGAAAAGGCAGCTGCTCCCAAGACTGAGGAGACAAAGTCCGAGGCAAAGCCTGCTGCTCCAAAGGCTCCCGAAAAGAAGAAGGACTCCAAGCGTCCCGAGAAGAACAAGCCTCAGGCAAAGGCTCAGGACAGAGGCGAGAGGACAAAGTTCAACGCGAATATCAGCTCCGAGACCTCAGAGACTTCTACAAAGCGCAGAACAGTTGACACAAGAGGAAGCTATGTTGACCTCGATAAATACAACGAGCGCTATGAGCAGATAGCTCCTGCAAATAAGCACAAGAACGACAACTACTCATCAAAGAAGCAGAAGATAAATCAGAAGTCGGCTCAGAGAAACCGTCAGCAGTATTCGTCAAAGCGCGAAACCGAGGCTGAAAAGCTCCGCCGTCTCGAGCTTGAGCGCGCAAGAAAGCAGCAGCTCAAGGTATTGATACCCGACAGCATTACAGTCGGTGAGCTCGCATCACGTCTCAAGGTAACAGCCTCGGACGTTATCAAGAAGCTCATGGGTCTCGGCGTAATGGCAGGCATAAATCAGGAGGTAGACTTCGATACCGCTTCACTCGTTGCCGATGAGCTCGGTGCAAAGGTAGAAAAGGAAGTCATCGTTACAATTGAGGAGCGTCTCATCGACGACAGTGAGGACGAGGATACAAACCTCGTACCGAGAAGCCCTGTTGTATGCGTAATGGGACACGTTGACCACGGTAAGACCTCTATCCTTGATAAGATAAGAAACGCTCACGTCGCTTCGGGCGAGGCAGGCGGGATCACTCAGCACATCGGTGCTTATCAGGTAAAGGTAAACGGACAGGACATCACCTTCCTTGATACTCCGGGTCATGAGGCATTCACAGCAATGCGTGCAAGAGGCGCTAACACAACGGATATCGCTATCCTCGTTGTAGCTGCCGACGACGGTATCATGCCGCAGACAGTTGAGTCGATAAACCACGCTAAAGCAGCAGGGATAACCGTTATAGTTGCAATAAACAAGATGGATAAGCCCGAGGCTGATCCGAACAGAGTCAAGGAAGAGCTCACAAAATACGGTCTTATCTGCGAGGAATGGGGCGGCGACGTTATCTGTGTTCCCGTTTCTGCAAAGACAGGAGAAGGTATCGACGACCTTCTCGAAAACGTACTTCTCGTTGCTGAGGTCAAGGAGCTCAAGGCTAACCCCGACCGTCTTGCAAAGGGTACTGTTATCGAAGCCCGTCTCGACAAGGGACGCGGTCCTATCGCAACTCTCCTCGTTCAGAACGGTACACTCAATCAGGGCGACGTACTTATCGCAGGCACAGCAGTCGGCAAGGTACGCGTAATGACCAACGACAAGGGCAAAAAGGTAAAGAGCGCAGGTCCTTCTGTTCCTGTTGAGATAACAGGTCTTGCAGAGGTACCGAGCGCAGGCGATACATTCAACGCAGTTGAGGACGAGAGACTCGCAAGAGAGCTCGTTGAAAAGAGAAAGCACGAGGCTAAGCAGGAGCAGTTCAACGCTTACAAGAAGGTAACTCTCGACAACCTCTTCAGTCAGATAGAGGAGGGCGACATCAAGGAGCTTCCTATCGTTGTAAAGGCGGACGTTCAGGGTTCTGTGGAGGCTGTAAAGCAGTCGCTTGAAAAGCTCTCGAACAACGAGGTAAAGGTCAAGGTCATCCACGGAGCAGTCGGTGCGGTAAGTGAGAGCGACGTTATGCTCGCAAACGCTTCAAACGCTATCATCGTCGGCTTCAACGTAAGACCCGACCCCGTTGCTGCCGAGAATGCAGACCGTGACGGTGTCGATATGCGCTTCTACCGTATCATTTACGACGCTATCGAGGAGATAGAGACTGCTATGAAGGGTATGCTCGCTCCTAAGTTCAGAGATGTTGAGCTCGGTCGTGTCGAGGTACGTCAGGTATACAAGATCTCCAACGTCGGCATGGTAGCAGGAAGCTACGTGCTCAGCGGCAAGGTCACAAGAGGTGCTCAGGTGCGCGTGGTACGTGACGGTATCATCATCGCAGACGACAAGATAGCAGGACTCAAGCGCTTCAAGGACGACGCCAAGGAAGTAGCCGAGGGCTATGAGTGCGGTATCAGCCTTGAAAAGTTCAGCGACGTTAAGGAAGGCGACATCTTCGAGGCTTACGTCGTTGAGGAATACAAGGAAGCTTAAACACAGGCACAAAGCCTGTATAATAAAGGGATTGCCCGAAATAATTCGGACACATTTAACAATATAGGGGGTAAAGATAATGGATAACAACAGAATGAGCACTTCGGATATGCTTCAATACTGCAACGAAGCGCTCGCATGGGACGACTTCGGACCTGTCGATATTTTCTTCTTTGAATCTGTAAAGAAGATAATCCTCGGACAGTGCAGCGCATTTGACTCTCCCGACGATGAGGACGTTATCGAGGACCTTATGGGTATCGAGCGCCCTGTACGTGATGTGGAGCTTGAGCCCGATTACGACAAGTATGCCGACATCTACTACGGCGAGGAGGGCGACGACGAGGTCCCCGATTACAGCCTGACAGATGAGGATAAGGCATTCTCGGACGTTCAGTTCAGCGACGGATTCTTCGATGAGAACGCCGCTGGAGGAAACGGTTCAGAGGGTGAAAATGCCGCTGAGACTGCTGCTGAGCCTGTTCCCAAGAAGGCTGCTGCAAAGAAAACCAAGAAAAAGAAGCAGTCCGCAGCAAAGGCAGCACAGCCCGAGAATACTGAGAATACCGAGCCTGCTGAGGAGAGCGCTCCCGAGGAGCCCGCAGCAGATGGAGGCTTCTCCGAGGAAAACAAGCACGAGGAAAACACAAGCGGAAGCTTTACCGTAAACATATGAACGGAGGGATATAATGCCCAACTTCAAAAACAGCCGCACGGCTGAGGACATCAAGCGCGAAATGACCGCTATACTGCGCGAGCTCAAGGACCCGCGCATAAACAAGATGCTCACTATAGTACGCACCGACCTCTCGGGCGATATGTCCTACTGCAAGATATACGTATCCTGTCTTGAGGGCATAGAGTCCACTAAGGAGTCGATAAAGGGACTTAAAAGCGCAGAGGGATTCATCAGACATGAGCTTTTTCACAGGCTCAAGCTCAGGAAGGCTCCAGAGCTTGTATTCATAGCTGATAGCTCTATCGAAAGAGGTGCTGAGATAAGCAGAAAGCTTAACGAGCTCCTCTGACATACGCCATTCACTCAATGACGCAAGGAGGCAAAGACTTATGTTTATAGGTTTCAGTGAAGCTGAGACGTTCCTCAGAAATTGTGAGGACGCAGTTATAATCACTCACCAGAATCCCGACGGAGACTGCATCGGTGCAGGCTTCGGTCTTAAAGACATTCTCGATTCGCTCGGCAAGAGAAGCCGTGTGGTATGCTCTGACGAGTTCCCAAAAAGGTACGATTTTCTGACAAATACAGGCTGCGGTGAGGACTTCGAGCCGAAGTCGATAATCGCTGTTGACGTTGCCGATACAAAGCTCATGGGCAAATATAAGGAGATATACGGCGATAAGGTGCAGCTCTGCATTGACCACCACATCTCCAACAAGGACTACGCTCAGCAGACCTTGCTCAGAGGAAACGCTACAGCAGCCTGCGAGGTCATCTACGACCTTGCACTCTACATGAAGCTGCAAATATCCCGCCACTGTGCAATGTGCCTGTATACAGGGATCGCAACGGACTCTGGCTGCTTCAAGTACGACTGCACCACTCCGCGTGCTCATGAGATAGCTGCTGAGATGATGAAGCGCTTCGACATCAACTTTGCAAGGATAAACAGGTATATGTTCGATGTGAAGTCTGTCGGCAGGATCCGCCTTGAAACCAAGGTAAACGCTCTCATGGAGAGCTATCTCGACGGAAAGCTCACTATCGCAGCCGTAACTCAGGACATGATGAAGGAAATGGGCGTCAGCATAGACGAGCTCGAGGGCTTTGCTCCGCTCACGATACAGCTTGAGGACACCGAGGTAGGCATTCTGCTCAGACAGCGCGAGGACGGCGTTTTCAAATGCTCCTTCCGCTCAGCGAATGACGTTAACGTCTCGGAGATATGCCAGACACTCGGCGGCGGCGGTCACGCAAAGGCGGCAGGCTGCACAGTAAGCGGCACTCTCGACGAGGCAAAGCAGCTTCTTGTTGAAACTGTAAGGAAGGCGCTCGGATGAACGGTATCCTCTGCGTAAACAAGCCGCAGGACTTCACATCATTCGACGTTGTTGCAAAGCTCAGGGGCATTCTCCGTGAGAGAAGGCTCGGTCACGGCGGCACTCTCGACCCTATGGCTACGGGAGTTCTCCCCGTTTTTATCGGCAGGGCGGCAAGGGTGAGCGACATTCTCCCCGACAGCACAAAGGCATACCGCGCAGGCTTTCGTCTCGGCTGCACCTCAGACACTCAAGACGTATGGGGCAAGGTCTCGGAGGTCTCCGACAAGGCTGTGTCCCGCACGGAGCTGCTTGACGTGATACCCGAATTCACGGGAATGATAAAGCAGATACCGCCCATGTACTCCGCAGTGCAGGTAAACGGTCAGCGTCTTTACGACCTCGCCCGTCAGGGTATAGAGGTCGAGCGCAAACCGCGTGATGCCGAGATTTTCGCGCTCACGCTCACGGACTACGACGAGGACACCCGTGAGGGCACTCTCGAAATAGACTGCGGCAAGGGCACCTACATCAGAACACTTATCAGCGACATCGGTGAAAGGCTCGGCTGCGGAGGGATAATGACATCGCTCGTGAGAACGCGCTCGTGCGGATTTTCACTCAGCGAGTGCTGCACCTTTGAACAGATAACAGCGGCAAGGGACAACGGTACCCTTGATGAGCTGATAGTGCCTGTGGGAAGGCTTTTTACGTCGCTCCCTCAGCTCAGGCTCAACGAGGCACAGACGAGAATGTACAGAAATGGCGTAAAGCTCGACCTTGCGCGGCTCAGAGGCATAAAGCAGGGAGCGGAGCAGTACGCGGTAAACGGCTTCGACGGAAGCTTCATCGGCACAGCTCTGGCAGACTTTGAAAGCGGCGAGCTGCGCGTCGGAAAGAATCTGGGGTGAGGCTATGGAAACGGCAAAAACAGCAGTCGCGCTCGGTCTTTTCGACGGAGTTCACCTCGGACACCGCGCTGTCCTGAAACTTGCCTGTGGTCAGCGCAAAAACGGACTTATCCCCGCAGTTTTCACCTTTGAGCCGCAGAGCGTTTCGTACAAAACAGGCGGCGCTCAGGGATTCATCTACGGTCGGCAGTATAAGCACAGGCTGCTGGATAAATGCGGCATAGAGCGCATACTCTCCCCCGAGTTTGAAAAGCTGAGAACGCTTTCGGGCGAGGAATTTGCGGAAACGGTGCTGAAGCAGCAGTTCAACGCGGCATTCGTATGCTGCGGACGTGATTTCCGCTTCGGAAAAAATGCCTCGTGCGGCACGGAAGAGCTTGCGGAGATATGCGGTTGGCTCGGGATAGAGGTACAGACAGCGGAGGACGTTGTCTGCGACGGTGAGAATATCTCCTCGCGGCGCATACGCACACTTATAAATGAGGGCAATATCCGCAGGGCTAACGAGCTTCTCGGTGAGCCGTATACTCTTTCGGGAGAGGTCGTGGACGGAAACCGCATCGGGCGGACTATCGACTTCCCGACAGCAAATCAGAACTTTCTCAGCGGTCAGCTCGTACTCCGCTACGGAGTATACAAGACCGTGACCTGCATAGACGGGACACGCTTCCCGTCCGTCACAAACGTCGGTGTCAAGCCGACTATCAGCGGCACACGCGCTCCACTTGCGGAGACGCACATCATCGGCTTCAGCGGCAGTCTTTACGGCAGGACGATAGATGTATCATTCATCGACTTTATTCGTCCCGAAAGGAGATTCGACTCCCTCGACGCGCTGAAAAAACAGATCCATGCCGATATATTGCAATGCTTATAAGACAGATAACAAGCTGTCTGAAATAACTCTTTTAATATTCTTGCTGTGTTCACAGCGCTGTCACATAAAAGCGATATTATTATAAAAGCTTTTGTGTGAACAGAAGGAGGAAAAATTCAAATGATAGAGGTCAAGAACCTTACCAAGAAATACGGCGACCACGAAGCCGTAAAGGGAATCAGCTTCACGGTCAATGAGGGCGAGATACTCGGATTCCTCGGACCCAACGGTGCGGGCAAGTCAACGACGATGAATATGCTCACAGGCTATATTTCCTCAACCTCGGGACAGATACTCATAAACGGTACCGACATTCTCGAGGACCCGAAGAAAGCAAAGTCAAACATAGGCTATCTTCCCGAGATACCGCCTGTTTACGTGGATATGACAGTTGACGGCTATCTCAACTTCATGTATGACCTGAAAAAATGCAGACTTCCGAGAAAGGCACACCTCAATGATGTGTGCAGCCTCACAAAAATATCAGACGTCAGAAACCGTCTTATCCGCAATCTCTCGAAGGGCTATCGCCAGAGAGTAGGTCTTGCACAGGCACTTATCAACAATCCGCCCGTGCTTATCCTTGATGAGCCAACAGTTGGTCTCGACCCGAATCAGATAATCGAGATAAGAACACTTATCAAGAAGCTCGGCAAAAAGCACACGATAATCCTCTCCTCACACATACTCCCCGAAATTCAGGCTGTATGCGACAGGATAATCATTATAAACAAGGGTGAGGTCGCAGCAGACGGTACTGCTGACGAGATAGCAAAGAACCTCACAAATGAGCACAAGATGACGATACGCATCGAGGGTTCGACACGCACCGCCGCTGACAGAGACACCATCACGGACGCTATCCGCGCACTTGATCACATCAAGTATGTCCGCGCTGATATGGAGCGCGAAAAGGGCATTTACGACTATGATGTGGAATCTGACGGAACCACGGACGTAAGACGCGACATCAACGCTCTCTGCCGCAGGAATAACTGGAATATCCTCCAGCTCCAGCTCTCAGACCTCACGCTTGAGGACATCTTCCTCAAGATAACAATGGGCGAATCCGTTACAGGTGATAAGAACGGAAATGGCTCAAACGTCAACATAGAATTTGAAAACGGCGAGGCTGTCCTCGAAAATGATACAGCAGAGACAGACACTCAGAACGATAACGGAGGTGAGCAGTAATGGGTGCTATATACAGACGTGAGATAGGCGCCTACTTTACCTCGGGCGTTGCATATGTATTCCTTACGGTATTCTATCTGCTCTCGGGAGTATTCTTCTATAATCAGGTTCTTCTCTCGGGATATACGGATACCTCACCTATGTTCAGCTCGATGTTCATTATCGTGCTGTTCCTCATACCTATCCTTACGATGAGACTTCTGAGTGAGGAAAAGAAAAACAGGACCGACCAGGGACTTCTCACAGCGCCCATAAGCCTGTGGAGCATAGTCCTCGGAAAATACTTTGCCGCTCTCACGCTTTTCATCGTTGCAGAGAGCATAGTATTCGTATATGCGATGATACTCAGCTACCTCGGAACAGTTGTATGGGCTTCACTGCTCGGCAACTACTTCGCAATGCTCATTCTCGGCGCAGCTTTCATAGCTATCGGCGTTTTCATCTCATCTCTCACAGAGAACCAGATGACCTCTGCCGTTATCAGCATGGTAGTGCTCTTCTTCCTCTATCTCTTCGATTCGATAACCAATAACCTCCAGAACGAGACAATAAAGAAGATGATCGCTTCACTTTCATTCTATACGAAATATATCGAGTTTACTCAGGGTGTATTCAACCTTACGAGTGTTCTCTTCTACCTCAGCACAGCATTCCTCTTCAACTTCTTCACAGTAAGAGTTTTAGAGAAGAGACGCTGGGGCTGATACAGGAGAAAGGAAGGTAATTACCGATGAGTAAAGAAATAAAAGATATGAACAGCACCATTGCAGACAGAGAGACCTCGGGCGCTGTAAAGAATGCACACAGAAAGCTTAAATACGGCTCGATGTCGCTCGTTGTGCTCGCACTTGTTATAGTTGCTGTCGTTCTCATAAATATCATGGCAGGCTATATGGCAAAGCGCACGCCCATGAAGATAGACCTCACGCAAGACAAGCGCTATGAGCTGAGCGACGAGACTATTGACTATCTCAAGAACAAGCTCGACAAGGAAGTAAATATACTCGTTACCTGCCCGAAGGAGAACTTCGCTGCTATCGGCTATCAGATGGAGCAGTATTATTATCAGCAGTCCTACGGTCAGTATAAGCTTGACTGCCCGTTTGACATGATACCCGTCATCCTCGATAAATACACAATGTACGCAAATCAGGGCGAGGGCAAGATAAACGTAAGCTACGTTGACCTCAACAAGAACCCCGATGCTACCAAGAAGTATGCGAAGAACTATTCGGGTGATTTCGAGGCAGAGAGCATTATCGTAAGCTCGGGCGACCGCGTAAGAGTTATCTCTCAGGCTGACGTATACTCGATGATAACCTTTGACCAGTCGAATAAGTCTACTCCCTCAATGGTTTTCGCAGGCGAGAGCAAGATAACCTCTGAGATAATGAACGTCACAGACGCTCACCCCGTTAAAGTTGCATTTGCTTCGACTCTTAACGGTCAGCCGATATACAACGAGGTATTTGAATCGACATACGGCTGTGTATCAGGTCTCAGAGACCAGCTTCTCACAAAGAACGGCTATATCTGCACAGAAATAGACCTCGCGTCAGATGACCTCAGCCCCGATGACTATGACATGATAGTTCTCCCCATGCCCAATGTTGATTTTGATAAGGCAATAATAGAAAAGCTCTCCGACTTCCTCTACAACAGCGAGGATTACGGCAAGAACCTCCTCTATATCCCCGATTTCACGACAACGGGTCTTTCCAATATCGACGAATTCCTCGCTGACTGGAGCATTGAGGTAACAAATGACCTCGTTGCAGATCAGGAAAAATATATGCAGGACAACAGCGGCTATCCGCTCTACAACGTACTTTCAAAGCCCGTATCGAGCGACGAATACACAGGCTTCAAGGACGGCGCACAGTTCGTTTCGCCCTATACCTGCCAGCTCAAGGCTCTCACAAAGAACAGCGAGGCGGTAACACAGTCTGTTATCCAGTCCTACGACTCCGCTGTAAGCACCGACACTGACGGAAATCAGGCAGACGCAGGCGTTATGGACCTCGGTATCGTTTCAAAGAAGGAAACAGCAGTTGGTACAAGCATTTACACAAGCCACGTTTTCGTACTCGGAAGTGCTATCTCGACATCAAGCTCGATACTCGCGCAGACAAGACTTTACGACAACACCTCTATCCTTCTGAAAATACTCAACACAATGACAGGCAAGGACGACGGTGTTATCATCTCCGATAAGGCTTTGCAGACTGCCACTATCGCTCCGAGCGCAAGTCAGGCAAAGGTACTCAAGAACGTTGTTATCTGGATAATTCCTGCCATAGTCGTTCTCATCGGCGGATATGTACTGTTAAGGAGAAAAAATAAGTAATGAAAAAACAAACAGGCGGCATTATTGCACTCTGTGCGGCGGTACTCCTTCTCGGAGGAGGAGTCGTCGCTCTTAAAATGACAGACCCCGATAAAAACAAGGATAACGGCACATCATCGGGAAGTGAAGTGACCACCTCGGCGGAGGGCTCGGGTATCATACTTGTTGATGATTCGGCAGAGCTCCCCACAGGGACAGCCGCTTCAGAAACTCATACCGACGGCGTTATCAGCACTGTTGATGTAAAAAACAGCACCGATGAGTTCCACCTTGTAATAAAGGATGAACCCTCATCAGATTCCGCGGCGACCTACACCTTTGCGGACTGCGAGGACCTGCCGCTCAACACCACGCTGATAGGCACTCTCGCAAACAATGCAAACGAGCTGACCTCGGCTTCGGTCATTGAGGAAAACTGCACGGACTTCGAGAAATTCGGTCTCGGTGACTCCGCTATCTCGGTCAGGGTGACATATAAATCGGGCAACACAAGGACATTCTATGTCGGTGACGCAACTCCCGTAAACGCACAGACCTACCTCAGACTTGAGGGCAGCGATACGGTCTACACCGTAAACACCTCGACCATAGCAAATTATAGCAAGACCTTCAACGATTTCATCGACCTTACACTGCTCGAAAAGCCTGCTGACGACGCTTATCCTATCATCAACAGCCTCCGCATAGAGCGAAAGGATATTGACTATGATATCCTCCTTGAATACAGCGGCGACGACGATAACAGCAGCGGCACATCGGCAACACACGTAATGGTCGAGCCGACAAAGGCTTATCTCACAGTTGAAAAGTCCACCGATATCACAACGGGTATGTTCGGACTCAGCGGCAGCGGCGTTTACGCTGTACGCTGCACTGACGCGGACATTGCCTCGGCAGGACTCTCAGACCCGTTCTGCAAGGTCACAATGGCTTGCGACGACGGCAACACCTATGTCCTTCTGCTCAGCGAGAGCTTCAAGGACGACGGCGGCGACGAGGTCTGCTACGGTATGCTCGAGGGCAGCAACGTCATCTATACAATAAGCGCGGACAAGTCAAAGTGGATCTCTGTAACACCTATCGACATTGCTTCAAGAATGATAATCGCGTCTTATGTATGGAATATCCCCGAGCTCAGCGTTACAGTCGGCACTGCAAAGACAGAGTTCAAGATAGAGGCTAAGGACGCTAATCTCGACAAGTCGTCGGCAAAGGCTGAGGACTTCAACGTCACAAAGAACGGCTCGGCATTCGACGCGGAGCGTTACAGACAGTTCTACGCATTCATACTCAAGGCTTACGGAGAGGAATTCGCACTCGACGCAGAGATACCCGATTCCGAACCTATGGCAGAGGTGAAATACACGGATTCATACGACAATACTACCACCACGGTCTGCTTCTACGACTACTCGGCTATGACCGCTCTCATCACCATTAACGGCGAGGCGAAATATACCTGCACAAAGTCGTACGTACAGACGCTTATCGACAACTTCAACAAGCTTGATACAAACGAAGAATTTGTAACAACGTGGAAGTGATCAGAAACGGAGGTTTGCAATGAACGAAAAATTCTACACATACAAGGGTTATCCGCTCGTAAGGAACGGCAATACTATCTATTACGGATATATGTCCGACCCCTATGTCATCATGATACAGATACTCTCAACAGCAAAAAAGAACGACGCTGATGTGACCGATAAGGTAAGGATATATCAGATGTCCACAGACCCCGCTCTCAATCCGCTTGAGGCTATCGTAAAGAATTCCGAGCGCGAATGCGGACTCTATGAGGCACTTGATACCGCAAGCGTATGGCTCGAGAAGGCACTTGCATAACTGAATAAAAGGAAAGACTGTCGGGAGCTCCGACAGTCTTTTTTGTATGTATTCAAATTTTTTATATGGGTGCGTTCGCATTTGCACAACTCGAAACGACCACAAAAATACTTATACCACGTATCAGCCGCGGACTATTATCTCGCAGTCCGCTCCCGGAATATCGCGTATGACCTCGCTCACGGACGACACCTCTATCCTGCCGTAAAGCGCATTCTTTATCGAAATAACGGGAGTCGTTATCTCGGCATTAACCTCAGAGCGCTCAAAGCAGAGGTCGGCATCTTCCATGCGGCAATTCTTCAGCGTGAGATTCTTGCAGTAGCACAGCGGCTGAGTGCCCCTTATCGTGCAGTTTTCAAAGGTGAGATGATTGGAATACCAGCCGAGATACTCGCCTTTTACGACGCTGTTTCTCACTGTTACATTATCCGCGTGCCAGAAAGCGTCCTTCGTATTCAGCTCGCAGTCCTCTATGACAGCATTACGCACATACTGGAAGGAGTATTTTCCCTTGAAGTGCACTCCTTTGAGCGCGATGTCGGTGGAGTTCATCATGAAGTATTCGCTCTCCGCCGAGGAGTCCCTCATTTCCACATTATGCGTATTCCATGCAAACTCGGGCGACACTATATCACAACCGCTAATTCTCACGTCGCTGCACTCGCGGAGTGCCTTTATGCCGTGCATTTTCGTATCGGTGATGTCGATGTGGTCGCAATACCACAGTGCCGCGCGGCAAAGCTCCGTCATCTCACAGCCCTCAATGGCAATGCGCCTGTCGTGCCAGAAGGGATAACGCAGATTGAAATACGAATCCCTGACGGTGATGTCCGTGCACTCCTTTAGTGCGCTCTCGCCGTCAGCCGCACCGTCAAAGCGGATATTTTCAAGACTGAGACCGCTCTCGCCGTAGAGTGCTCTCTCCTCATCAAACGCTCTGTCATGTATCAGTTTCATATAATATGCTCCTTATCCCAGCGTCATTCCGCCGTCTGCGACTATGTTTGCTCCGTTTATGTATGAGGCTTCGTCCGAGCAGAGAAACAGCACCGTTTTCGCTATCTCCACAGGCTCCGCAGGACGCTTCATCGGTCCGAGGGTGACATTTTCCGTGCACTCCTTCTTCACGACCGATCTATAGCTCTCGACCGTCCTCTTCATCATATCGGTATTCACCCACCCGGGCGACACCGAATTTATGCGGACTCCGTTACAGCCGTTTTCGTTGGCGGCATTCTTCGTCATGCCTATCACCGCCCACTTCGACGCTCCATAGCCTATCTCGTAGGGATAACCCTCCATGCCCGATACCGAGCCGAAATTCACTATTGCTCCGTGTCCCTGCTTCCGCATAAAGGGGAGCGTGTATTTCATCATGAGAAATGTACCGAACACGTTCACCTCGAAGATAGTCCTTAGCTCGTCAAAGGGATAATCCTCGGTGCGAGCGCATGGTCCCGAAGCTCCTGCGGCATTTACAAGAAAGTCGATATGTCCGAGCCGGCCTGCCGCAAAGCTCACAGCCGCGCTCACGCTCTCCTCGTCGCAGATGTCAGCGCTCATGCATATCGCCTGACTGTTGCCCTCAAACAGTGAGGAAGTCCTCCTGTCAATACAGAGCACATTCGCTCCGCCCTCGATGAAAAGCCTTACCACCTCGGAGCCTATCCCGCCCGAAGCGCCTGTGACTATTGCCGTCCTGCCGTGAAGGTCCATCTCCCCACTTCCTTTTCAAAAATATATATTAAGGGCACCTCTAAAAACCTCTTCTGGAAAAAATCAGCTATGCACTGTATCTGTGTCGTCAAACTGCCTTACCGGGCGAAAGCC
>ONNL01000117.1 GCA_900319195.1 uncultured Ruminococcus sp.
AGCAAAAGTTTTCCTGATATTTTAAGTTTTTCGCCCTTATTAATTGACATTGACGCGGCGGCATGATATAATAAGATGTGTATGTTTTTTCATACCTAATATAAATAATCGGAGATAGCAAAATTGTATAAAACAGTTAACGGTATAAAGATAAATTATGAACAGAAGGGCAGCGGCGACCTCATCGTGCTCCTTCACGGCTGGGGCAGCAATATAAAGCTGTTTGCCAACCTCATCGACCTGCTTTCAGTGAAATATACTGTCGTGGCAATGGATATGCCCGGTTTTGGCGAAAGTCAGGAGCCGCCTTCGGCATGGTGCGTGGACGACTATGTGCAGTTCGTGATCGACTTCCTCAAAGACTATGATGACAGGAAGGTCATGTTCCTCGGACATTCCTTCGGCGGACGTGTCATAATCAAGCTCAACAGCCGCAGTGACCTTCCGTTTGAGATAACAAAGGTGATACTCGTGGACAGCGCAGGCATAATGCCGCCGAAGTCCAACAAGAAGAGCTTCCGAACATACTATTATAAAGCAGGAAAGGCTCTGCTCTCGACAGGACTTGTCAAGAAAATAGCTCCCGACGCGCTCGAGAATTTCCGCAAGAAAATGGGAAGCGCCGACTATGCCGCGGCTTCACCGCTCATGAGACAGGTGCTCGTCAAGGTGGTAAACGAGGACTTGGAGCCGCTTATCCCGAATATCAAGTGCCCGACTCTGCTCATATGGGGCACGGCTGATACGGCAACGCCTATCTCGGACGGCGAAAAAATGGAGAAGCTGATCAAGGGCTCGGGACTTGTCCGCCTTGAAGGTGCGGGACACTATTCCTTCCTTGAACAGCAGTTCCTCTTCAACCGCGTTATGTGTTCGTTCATGAATATTGAAGAATAAGGAGAATACCACTCTATGAATACAGTTTTATTCTGCGTTTATGCCGCTGTCACGCTCGTTGCGGTGATATTCACGGCTCTGCGCGAATTTCATATGTTCCAGCTCAACGGCTATAAAACTCCCGAGCATACAAGGTGGATGCTGAAAAACAAAAAGCGGTATATCTGGATGATATTCCTCTTCTGCCTGCAATTTTCACTTCTGTATACAGGCGTGAATATCGTCATGGTGACAGGCTTCACGCTTTTCAATCTCGGACTTCTCATATTCAACAGACCCGGCAAAAAATTTAAGAAGCCGCTTGTCTACACTGCAAGAGTTAAGCGTATGCTCGTCACGTTCTTCATATTTATCGCAGTTTTCTACGTCCTCGCTGTTCTGCTTGCAAAAGAGAACAGGACCGTCTACATCGACAGGATATGGAACGAGGCGCACACCGATTTCACCTACTCGGATAAGTACACCAAGGTGAAGTGGTTCGGCAGACCGATATCGTATATCCTTGTCGGCTCGTCACTTCTCTTCACTCCGCTTCTTGTACTCCTTTCAAACTTCGTGAACAAGCCGATAGAAAAGGCTGTACAGAACTGGTATATCAACGACGCAAAGCGTATGCTCAAGGATATGCCGAAGCTCCACAAGGTCGGGATCACCGGCAGTTACGGCAAGACGAGCATGAAATTCTATCTCAGCGAGCTTCTCAGTTCTAAGTATGAGACACTGAAAACTCCCGAGAGCTACAACACTCCCATGGGCGTAGTCAAGACGATAAGAATGTTCATGAAGCCGACTCACGAATACTTCATCTGCGAAATGGGCGCAAGGCGCGTCGGAGAAATAAAGGAACTCTGCGACATAGTAAGTCCGCACGACGCTATCATCACCTCCGTCGGACCTCAGCACCTCGAGACCTTCAAGTCGATAGAGAATGTAACAAATACTAAATTTGAGCTTGCGGACAGCATTTCGCCGCTCGGCAAAATTTACCTCAACGGCGATAACGAGTATATCCGCGGAAAAGCTCCCAACTATAAAAATGCTGTCACCTACGGTCTTTCCGAGGACAACGACTATCGTGCGACCGATATTTCGGTATCCGAGACGGGTACGGAATTCACTGTGACTGCTCCCGACGGAGAGACCTGCAAGTATTCGACAAAGCTCCTCGGTGAGCACAATGTACAGAATATCCTCGGTGCTATCGCCTATGCACACGGCACGGGAATACCGCTCGACAAGCTCGTGCTTCCCGTAAGACGCATTCAGGCTGTACCGCACCGCTTACAGCTTCTCGACAAGGGCGGCGGAGTCACCTTCATTGACGACGCATACAACTCCAATCCCAACGGCTGTCGCGCGGCTCTCGGAGTGCTGAAGCTCTTCGACGCTTGCAGGATACTGGTAACTCCGGGAATGGTGGAGCTCGGCGCAAAGCAGGAGGAGCTCAACCGCGAATTCGGACGCGAAGCCGCTGAGGTATGCGATTATATCGCACTCGTCGGCAGGGAGCAGACTGTCCCTATCTTCAACGGTATAAAGGAAGCGGGCTATGATATGAGCAGGGTCTATGTTGCGGATTCGCTCGGAGACGCGCTCGCCAAGGTACAGGCATATCAGACAGACAAGAAAAAAATCGTGCTTCTCGAAAACGACCTGCCCGATAATTATTAATAAGGAGAGATTCATATGAAGATCAATCTTGCCGTTTTATTCGGCGGAAAAAGCGTAGAGCATGAGGTCTCGGTCATTTCGGCTGTTCAGGCTATGGCGAGCATTGACAAGGAAAAGTACAATATCGTTCCCGTTTACATGACAAAGGGCAACGAATTCTACACGGGCGAAAAGCTCCTTGATATAAACTCATTCAAGAATATCCCCGCTCTCCTGAAGGAGTGCACAGAATGCATCTTCGTAAGGACTGAGGGTAAGGTGCAGCTTATCCGTCACAAGATGAAGAAGTTCGGCTCAAACGTTATTTCCGATATTGATGTGGCATTTCCTATCGTTCACGGTACCAACGTCGAGGACGGCGCTTTGCAGGGCTATCTCCACACGCTCGACCTTCCCTACGTGGGCTGCGACGTGCTTGCCTCTGCAATAGGCATGGATAAGTTCACAATGAAGATTCTGCTCAAGGACGCAGGCTTCCCTGTGCTCGACTGTGTGCGCTTCTCAGCATTTGAGCTCGACAAGATAGATGAGATAATGGACAAGGCAGAGAGCAAGTTCTCCTATCCCGTTATCGTAAAGCCTATCAATCTCGGCTCGAGCGTAGGTATCTCGAAGGCTGACGACAGAGACGAACTCAGAAAGTCCATCGAGGAGGCATTTGAATTCTCCGACCGTATCCTCATCGAGCCCTGCGTTGTACAGCTCAAGGAGATAAACTGCTCTGTTGCAGGCGATACCGAGTCCGCTGAGGCTTCCGTATGCGAGGAGCCTATTCAGGCAAAGGGCGACGAGATACTCAGCTACAAGACGAAGTATGTCGGCGGCGGAAAATCGGGCGGCGGCAGCAAGGGCATGGCTACACTGAAAAGAAAGATACCTGCCGAGATAACTCCCGAGCAGGACGAGTTCATCAGAAAGACAGCCGTTGACGCATTCCGCTATCTCGGCTGCAACGGTGTCTGCCGTATCGACTTCATGATAGACATGGCAACGGATAAGGTCTATATCAACGAGATAAACACTATCCCCGGCTCTCTCGCATTCTACCTCTGGGAGCCGAAGGGTGTGAAATATACACAGCTGCTCGAGCGCCTCATACAGCTCGCTCTCAAGCGTTACAGAGAGCGCGAGAAGATAAGCTATTCGTTTGATACGAATATTCTCGCAATGGGCGGAAGCTTCGGCAGCAAGGGTTCAAAAACCTGAGAATAGGAGGTCGTGACATGACTGAAAAGGAAAAAAGGGATTCGGGCGAGCTATATAACGGCAATGACCCCGAGCTTGTCGCTGAACGTGTGAATGTGAAAAAGCTCTGCAAGGAATACAACGATATTACCTACAACGACTACACGAGAAGGACAAGAGTGCTCGATAAGATACTGGCGTTCAAGGGAGACAACCCCTTCGTTGAAGCGAACTTTATGTGCGACTACGGCTATAATATCTTCATCGGTGACCATTTCTATTCCAACCACAATCTTGTTATACTCGACTGCGCGGAGGTCACCTTCGGGAACAATGTGTTCATCGGTCCCAACTGCGGATTTTATACCGCTGAGCACCCTATCGACGCTGAGACGCGCAACAAGGGACTTGAATCGGCAAGACCGATAAAGGTCGGCAATGATGTGTGGATAGGCGGAAATGTCTGTGTGCTCCCCGGTGTCACTATCGGGGATGACTGCGTTATCGGCGCAGGGAGCGTTGTTACGAAGGACATTCCCTCGGGCTCGGTAGCCTGCGGAAATCCGTGTAAGGTCATAGGAAAGACCTCAGATAAAAAGAAAAAATAACTCTATCCGTGAAAACGGGGATATAAGTAAATGCTGATAACGGCTGTGCTCCGAGCTGCTGCAACGCCCGGGCATCAAAGCCGTATAATAACCCGACAATGACGTCGGGTCATATAAGGAAGGTACAGACTATGTTTGAAATTCTTGAAAAAAAGTCTCTCAACCCTACTGTAACTCTGATGAAGATAAATGCGCCGCGTGTTGCTGCAAAGGCAGAGCCGGGTCAGTTCATTATCCTCAGAACAGACAGCGAGGGAGAGCGCATTCCTCTGACCGTTGCTGACTTTGACCGCGAGGCAGGAACGGTAACTATCATTTTCCAGATAGTTGGCGCAACAACAGAAAAGCTCAACCACATGAACGAGGGCGACTGCCTTAGTGACTTTGTAGGTCCGCTCGGACGCGCAACAGAGACTGCGGGACTCAAAAAGGTCGCAGTAGTAGGCGGCGGTGTCGGCTGCGCTATCGCATACCCCGTTGCCAAGAAGCTCCATGAGCTCGGCATTGAGGTACATTCGATAGTAGGCTTCAGAAATAAGGACCTCGTTATCCTCGAGGACGAATTCAGAGCTGCTTCATCTAAGTTCGTGCTCATGTCTGACGACGGCAGCACGGGTGAAAAGGGACTCGTTACCGACGCCCTCAAAAAGCTCATCGAGAGCGGCGAGAAGTACGACAGAGTTATCACGATAGGTCCGCTTATCATGATGAAGTTCGTTTGCCAGCTCACAAAGGAGTACGATATACCCACAGTCGCTTCGATGAATCCTATCATGATAGACGGTACGGGTATGTGCGGCGGATGTCGTCTCACAGTCGGCGGACAGATGAAGTTCGCGTGTGTTGACGGTCCCGAGTTCGACGGTCATCAGATAGACTTTGATGAGGCTATGGCAAGGGGCGCTATGTATAGACCCTTCGAGCGCAAGGCTCACGAGGATACCTGTAATCTTTTCAAGCAGGAGGTAAAGTAAGATGCCGAATATGTCTTTAAAGAAGAACGAGATGCCCGTACAGGCTCCCGACGTAAGAAACAAGAACTTCAAGGAGGTAGCGCTCGGATATACCGAGGAGCAGGCTATCGACGAGGCAAAGCGCTGTCTTAACTGCAAGAACAAGCCGTGCAGGACCGGATGTCCCGTACAGATAGATATTCCCGCATTCATCGCTAAGGTCGCTGACGGCGACTTCGAGGGCGCATATAAGATAATCACAGAGTCGAGCTCTCTCCCTGCTGTATGCGGACGTGTATGCCCACAGGAATCACAGTGCGAAAGCAAGTGCGTAAGAGGCATAAAGGGCGAGCCTGTTGCTATCGGACGACTCGAGAGATTCGTTGCCGACTGGCACAATGCACAGCCTGAGGCTCCCGTTGAGAAGCCTGCGGCAAATGGTCATAAGGTAGCCGTTATCGGCTCCGGTCCTTCGGGACTTGCCTGCGCGAGCGACCTCGCAAAGAAGGGCTATGAGGTCTCTGTATTTGAGGCTCTCCACCTTGCAGGCGGAGTTCTCTCCTACGGTATCCCCGAATTCAGACTTCCCAAGTCTATCGTTCAGAAGGAAATTGACGGACTCAAGGCTCTCGGCGTAAAAATAGAGACCAACACTGTTATCGGCAAGACTATCTCAGTGGACGAGCTCATGAACGAGAAGGGCTTTGAGAGCGTATTTATCGGCTCGGGTGCAGGTCTCCCGAGATTCATGAATATCCCCGGTGAAAACCTCAGCGGTGTTTATTCCGCGAACGAATTCCTCACAAGAATAAATCTCATGAAGGCATATAAGGCTGACAGCTCTACTCCTATCTACTCGGGCGCAAGGGCAGTCGTTGTCGGCGGCGGAAACGTTGCTATGGACGCCGCAAGATGTGCAAAGAGACTCGGCGCGGACGTTACTATCGTTTACAGACGTACCGAAAAGGAGCTTCCTGCGCGTAAGGAAGAGGTCGAGCACGCAATGGAGGAAGGTATCATCTTCAAGTTCCTGACGAACCCCGTTGAGATAAAGGAGATCGAGACCGACGACCGTACAAAGAAGGGCTGGGTAAAGAGCATTATCTGTCAGCAGATGGAGCTCTCCGAGCCTGACGCTTCGGGCAGAGCAAAGCCTGTTCCGATCCCCGACAGCAACTTCGAGATAGATACGGATATTGTTATCATGGCTCTTGGTACATCACCGAATCCGCTCATCAAGTCAACGACTGAGGGACTTGATACACAGAAGTGGGGCGGTATCATTGCCGACGAGGACGGTCTTACCTCAAAGGAAGGCGTGTATGCAGGCGGCGACGCTGTAACAGGCGCTGCTACTGTAATTCTCGCAATGGGCGCAGGCAAGAAGGCTGCTGCCGCTATCGACGAGTACCTGTCCAACAAGTGATCCGTTTATACGGAAGATTTGATGTGTATAAGCTTCTTCTATGCCCCGATAGGTTACTATCGGGGCATAGCTGCTTTAGCAGCGTAGAGGAGCTTATGAGACGTCAAGCGGCGTAGCCGATTGGAGCCTGCGTAAGCAGGCGTTTCTCGGAGCTTTTAGCTTTTAAGGCTTCGAGAAGCAGTATTTGAGACAAAGGGTCTCGCCAACAGCGCCCCGTACCCTCTGTCCTACGGACATCGTCTCGCCTGTCGGCTCGGTCGGTGCTTCTGCTTCGCAGAGGTGTACCCCAAGGGCACTTC
>ONNL01000088.1 GCA_900319195.1 uncultured Ruminococcus sp.
AACAAGGTGCTCATGGTCGGCGGTTCTTCGAGAATCCCCGCTGTTCAGGAGGCTGTTAAGAAGCTCATCGGCAAGGAGCCCTTCAAGGGCATCAACCCCGATGAATGTGTTGCACTCGGTGCTGCATATCAGGGCGGCGTTCTCGGCGGCGACGTTAAGAACGGTCTCCTTCTCCTTGATGTAACTCCGCTTTCACTCGGTATCGAGACAGCAGGCGGTGTCTGCACAAGAATGATAGAGAGAAATACAACTATCCCGACAAAGAAGTCACAGGTGTTCTCAACATACGCTGATAATCAGCCTGCTGTTGACATCAACGTGCTTCAGGGTGAGCGTGAATTCGCAAGAGACAACAAGCAGCTCGGTACCTTCCGTCTCGACGGTATCGCTCCTGCACCGAGAGGGATCCCTCAGATCGAGGTAACATTCGATATTGATACAAACGGTATCGTTCACGTTTCCGCTAAGGATCTCGGCACAGGCAAGGAGCAGAACATCTCCATCACAGCTTCTACAAATATGTCCAAGGACGACATCGAGAAGGCTGTCAAGGAAGCAGAGCAGTATGCTGAGGAAGATAAAAAGCGCCGTGAAGCTGTTGACAATAAGAACGAGGCTGAGAATCTTGTATTCCAGTGCGAGAAGGCTCTCACAGACTTCGGTGACAAGGTATCTGCTGACGAAAAGGCAAATATCGAGAGCAAGTGTGCTGCACTCAAGAAGGCTATCGAGGCTAATAATGACAGCGAGATAAAGTCGCTCAAGGACGATCTCCAGAAGGCATTCTATGACCTCTCTTCAAAGATCTATCAGCAGGCTAACCCCAACGGCGAGAACATTGACCCTTCACAGTTTGCTAATATGGGCGGAGCTGCTCAGGGCGGAAATAACTCGGGCAGCAATGACGGCGGCGACGAGGTAATTGATGCCGACTACACAGATGTCTGATAAAACAAAAATCAAATAAAATTTTTAGGGCGAAATTTCTTTCGCCCTAAAAGCGTATTTACATATCTTACGCGCGGACATTGCTGCGGATAGCGCAGAAATGCCTATACAGCGCTGAACGGAGACTTTTATGGCTGAAGAAAAAAGAGATTATTACGAAGTGCTCGGACTTCAGAAGGGCGCTTCCGAGGACGAGATAAAAAAGGCTTTCAAGAAAAAGGCAAGAGAATTTCACCCCGACCTTCACCCCGATGACCCCTCCTGTGAGGAAAAATTCAAGGAGGTCAACGAGGCTTATGAGGTCCTCTCCGACCCGGATAAGAAGCAGAGATACGACCAGTTCGGCCATGCAGGAGTTGACCCCAACTATGCAGGCGCAGGCGGCGGAATGGACGGCTTCGGCGGCTTCGGAGACATGGGCGACATACTCGAGGGAATTTTCGGCGGGTTCGGCTTCGGCGGCGGCTCGGCACGTTCAAGTGCAAATGCTCCGCGCAGAGGTGCGGATATCGAGGAATCTGTGACTATCAGCTTCATGGAAGCCTGCACGGGTCTGAAAAAGGACATTCGCATCAACCGTATGTCTACCTGTGAAGCCTGCAAGGGTACGGGTGCAGACGGCGGTACTTCCGCTGATATATGCCCCGACTGTCATGGTCGCGGCTCTGTAAAGACGACTCAGAGGATCCCCTTCGGTGCTATCTCTTCAACTAAGGTATGTCCGCACTGCAACGGCAAGGGCAAGATAATCAAGAATCCGTGTCCCAAGTGCAAGGGCGTGGGAAGATACAGAATGACAAAGACTGTTGCTGTGAATATCCCCGCAGGTATCGCTGACGGTCAGACCATAAGACGCAGAGGCGAGGGCGATTGCGGTATCAACGGCGGTCCTGCCGGAGACCTCATGATAAATGTAAATGTAAAGTCTCATCCGTTGTTCTCACGCGAGGGCTTTGACATCCACTGCGACATCCCTGTGACCTATACAGAGGCTGTGCTCGGCAGTGAGATAACCGTCCCCACCATTGACGGCGACGTAAAATACAGCATTTCAGAGGGCACTCAGACGGGCACTATCTTCCGTCTCAAAGGCAAGGGCGTCAAGAAGCTCAACCGTGATGACCGCGGCGACCAGTACGTGAAGATATATGTTGAGGTACCAAAGAATCTAAACAAGAAGCAGAAGGATCTCCTCAGAGAGTTTGAGGGCTCGCTCAACGAAAAGAACTACGCAAAGCGTCAGAGCTTCTTTGAAAAGCTCAGGTCAAAGCTTGATTTTTAAAGGTATATATGCTCCTTTCGTGTAAATACTATACACGAAGGGAGTGTTTTTATGATTGAACAGGACACGATAAGACTGCTCCGCGAGTGCGACTCGGGAGCAAAAATGGGTATCTCAGCTCTGAGTGATGTAATGGGCTTTGTGAAAAATGACAAACTGAAAAGCTCACTCACCGAGAGCATGAGCTCAAACCACAGGATAGAAAAGGAATTACAGGCTAAGCTTCGCGGTTTTCACGACGACGGCAAGGAGCCTCACCCCGTTGCAAAGAGTATGTCATGGCTAAAGACTAATTTCCGCCTCATGATGAACGGCACAGACAGCACTGTTGCCGACCTCATCACAGATGGCTGTAATATGGGGATAAAGTCGCTAAATCGCTACCTCAACGAGTATACTGCCGCTGACGAGGACTCAAAGCAGATCGCAAGGGACCTCATCGGTACTGAGGAGCGGCTTGCCTTTGAAATACGCGAATTTCTTTGATTTTTCCGTCACTCTGTCCCCTGCGGCAGAGTGACAGCATTTTTGCAATGTTGAAAATGTTGAAAAACTTTGTGGAAAATTAGTATTGACATTTCGGAAAGTATAGTATATAATTGAGCCAATCAGTATACTGTTATTCATATCAGTTTAATAGGATATACATGGAGGTGTATTTGTATGAAAAGGGAAAGGATACATACGCTCGTCCTATCGGGACTATTTGCGGCACTAACCTGCGTTGCAACGCTGATAATACATATCCCTACCGTCACAAAGGGCTATGTTAACCTCGGTGACTGTATCGTCAATATAAGCGCATGGGTGCTCGGTCCTGCCTACGCGGCAGCTTCCGCGGGCATTGGCTCGGCACTTGCGGACATCATCTCGGGCTATGCTGTCTATGCGCCCGCTACGCTCGTCATAAAGGCGCTCATGGCGGTCACGGCATACATTGTCTATGCAGCAGTAAAAAAGCGCACCAAGAGCGCGGCAGCGTGCATCTCGGGAGCGATAGCCGCAGAGCTGGTAATGTGTGGAGGGTATTTCTTGTTTGAGGGTCTTCTCTACCACTCATTCGCAGCGGCAGCGCTCGGAATTACGGGAAACCTCATGCAAGGTCTGATAGGAACAGTTTCATCGGTATTCCTGTATGAGACAATCGCAAAGCATATCCCCTTCAAAAGCGGTCTTAGCCGATAAACAGAACAATAAAAAGGCAGCTCAAATGAGCTGCTTTTTTTACTCGGCTGACAGGAGGTGGTATTTAGTAGTCACTCTATATCCGCAGAAAATATTGTTGTCATCAGTCCATTTCAGACAATCATCTACAAATACATTTTCATTTTTATGATTCTCCAATATGTAACCTATTTTTCAAATAAAAAACGCCTGCTATTGCAGACGTTCTTTTGGCTCCCCCTGTCTGGCTCGAACAGACGACAACGCGGTTAACAGCCGCGTGCTCTACCA
>ONNL01000086.1 GCA_900319195.1 uncultured Ruminococcus sp.
GATAGGTGCTGTAGATGTTAGGAAAACTGTCGCAGGCGGACTTTCGCCCGGTAAGGCAGTTTGACGACACAGATACAGTGCATAGCTTTTTTTCCAGAAGAGTTTTTTAGAAGTGCCCTATAGTATAATTGTAGCACATTCCGCGGCAAAAATCTATAAAATACTTGAAAAAAATCGTGAGACATGGTAAAATTGTTTTAAAGAATTTTTTTGAGGTGTAACATGAAACAGGAAAAAATTGACCGTATAAATGTACTTGCACGAAAGGCAAAGTCCGAGGGACTCACCGAGGCGGAGAAAGCTGAGCAGACCGAGCTCCGAAACGAGTATCGTGCGGAGATAGTCGGCAGCCTTATCGGGAATCTTGAAAATACCTACATAATGACTCCCGACGGCAAGAAGAAAAAGGTCGGGAGGAAGCACTGATATGACCGATAAGGAGCTCTTTGCGGAGGCTGTTAAGGCGGCTGAGCACTCATATTCCAAATACTCGCACTTCCGCGTGGGAGCAGCTCTGCTTGCCGCTGACGGACGTGTTTTCACAGGCTGTAATATCGAGAATGCGTCGTATTCGCTGACAAACTGCGCGGAGCGGACTGCCGTTTTCAAGGCAGTCTCCGAGGGCTGTACGGAATTCAAGGCTATTGCAATCGCAGGCAGTCCGAGCGATGATTTTTCAAAGCCGTGCTCACCGTGCGGAGCGTGCTTGCAGGTGCTCTCGGAATTCTGCGGCGACGACTTCGTGATAGTCCTTTCAAACGGATGGTTCAGACTTTCGGACTTCCTGCCAAAGCGCTTCAGCGAGGAGAGCATGAAATGATAAGAGAAGCAGTTAAAAATGACATTGACGGACTTATGTACCTCTACAAGCAGCTCCACGATACCCATGTCTACGAGCAGCCGCCTCACACTGATGAGCGGATAATGTCCGTATGGGAGCGTATCTGCGGCGACAGCGGCTATCACATGATCGTTGCCGAGGAGGACGGGAAAATCGTCTCGACCTGCACCTGTATAATTATCCCGAACCTCACCCGTGAACAGCGTCCGTATGCCTTTGTGGAGAATGTCGTGACGGACAGTGAATACCGCGGACGAGGTCTTGTGACGGCTTGCCTTGACTTTGCAAGGGATATAGCTGTGCATGAGGGCTGCTATAAGATGATGCTGCTGACAGGCTCGAAGGAAGAAAAGACGCTGAAATTCTATGAGAATGCAGGCTACAGCCGTCACACAAAGACAGCATTCCAGCAGGAGCTCAAATGAGCGGGATCGTTGAAATTTCGGACAATAAGCGTGACTATATGGACTTGCTGCTGCTCGGTGATGAACAGGAGTCCATGATAGAGAGATACCTTGACCGCGGAAGAATGTTCGCGCTTGAAAACGAGGGCAGGGTCTGCGCGGTGTGCGTTGTGACTGACGAGGGAAGCGGTACCCTTGAGATAAAAAACATCGCTGTAAGTCCCGGGTGTCAGCGCAGAGGATACGGCAGAGCGCTCATCGGGTACATATCGGAGAAATTTTCAGACGAGTTCCACAGGCTCATCGTCGGGACAGGCGACAGTTCGCTGACAGTGCCGTTCTATGAGAACTGCGGATTCAGAAGATACCGCGTGGTGAAGGACTTCTTCACCAACAACTATGACCACATGATAATCGAGGGCGGAGTTCAGCTCCGCGACATGATATACTTTGAAAAAACGTTGAAGGAGGACTAAATGCTCAGAGACAGGATAGAAAAATATCTGCTTCAGATACAGAAGCCGTCCCGATATATCGGCGGTGAGGTCGGGAGCATAATCAAGGACAAGTTAAAGGTGGACGTGCGCTTTGCGTTCTGCTTCCCCGACACATACGACATCGGAATGTCGCATATCGGCATGAAGATACTCTACTCCCTCACGAACAAGCGCGAGAATTACTGGTGTGAGCGCGTCTTTGCTCCCGGGGAGGACTTCGAGGCGATAATGCGTGAGCACGATATACCGCTGTACGCGCTTGAGAGCCTTGACCCCGTGAGAGACTTCGATTTCATCGGCTTCACCATGCAGTACGAGCTCTCGTACACGAATGTGCTGAATATGCTCGACCTCGCAGGCATACCGATATTTGCAAAGGACAGGACACAGGAGCTCACACAGATAGTTGTTGCAGGAGGACCCTGCGTGTGCAATCCCGAGCCGCTTGCAGACTTCTTCGACCTGTTCATTTTGGGCGAGGGCGAGGAGGTAAACCTCGAGCTCATGGACTTATATCACGAGATGAAAAAGCAGGGAGCGTCCCGTGTGGAATTTCTCCGTGCTGCCGCTAAGATAGAGGGGATATACGTCCCGTCATTCTATCATTTCAGCTATAAGCCCGACGGGACTATCGAGAGCGTGACTTCGGCAGATGGTGCTCCCGAGACTGTGAGAAAGCGCATAATAAAGGACATGGACAAGGTATACTATCCCGAGAATTTCGTTGTGCCGTTCACGGAGATAGTGCAGGACAGAGCGTCCGTTGAGGTACTGCGCGGCTGCATACGCGGCTGCCGATTCTGTCAGGCGGGATTCATTTACCGTCCCTTCCGCGAGAAAACCCCTGATACCGTGTGTGCCGAGACAAAGGCACTGTGCGAGAATACGGGATATGACGAGGTATCGCTCGCGTCGCTCAGTACAAGCGACCACTCAAGGATAGATGAGATGCTCACGAAGCTGCTCGACTACACGGAGGGTGAAAGGATAAGCCTGTCGCTGCCGTCGCTGAGAGTGGACAATTTCTCGGAGTCGCTGCTCAACAAGATAAAGAAGGTTCGCAAGACGGGACTCACTTTCGCCGCGGAGGGCGGTACACAGCGCCTGCGCGATGTCATAAACAAAAACGTCACCGAGGAGGAGATAATGCGGACCTGCCGTATAGCCTTCGAGGGCGGATATTCCTCGGTCAAGCTCTATTTCATGATGGGACTTCCCACCGAGACTGACGAGGATATTGTCGGCATTGCCGAGCTTGCTCAGCGCGTTGTTGACCTCTTTTACAGCATCGAGGACAGACCGAAGGGCAGGGGAGTGCAGGTCTCGGTTAGCTGTGCTACATTTGTCCCGAAGCCGTTCACTCCGTTTGAATTTGAGCCGCAGGACACCCGCGAGGTGATTGAGCACAAGCAGAAGCTCCTGCTCGACTCGGTACACTCGAAGAAGATAAAGGTCAGCTATCACGACCCGAATGTCAGCATACTCGAGGTCATACTCGCAAAGGGCGACAGAAGGCTCGGTAAGGTCATCTACACCGCATGGAAGAAGGGCTGCAAGTTCGACAGCTGGAGCGAGCACTATAAATTCGACAAGTGGGTGGAGGCATTCGGGGAGTGCGGCGTGGACATGAGCTTCTACGCTAACCGCCGCTTTGAATACGACGAGATACTGCCGTGGGACCACCTCGACTACCTCGTCTCGAAGGAGTTTTTCATCCGCGAAAATAAGACTGCTCACCAGTCGAAAACAACTCCGAATTGCCGTGAGAGATGCTCGGGTTGCGGAGTAAACAGAAAAGTCGGGAGGGAATGCTTTTGATAAGGGTAAGAGCCGTATTTGAAAAGACGGGACGTGCAAAGTACATCTCGCACCTTGACCTCAACCGCTGTATGCTGCGTATCTTCCGCCGCTCAAAGCTGCCGATATGGTACACGGAGGGCTTCCATACGCACCCCTATTACTCATTCGCACTTGCACTCTCGCTCGGATTCGAGAGCCACTGCGAGATACTCGACTTCAACCTCAATGACGACGACATCTCCCTTGATTACGTTTGCGACACTCTCAACGGAGTAATGCCCGAGGGTATGCGGATACTCTCGGTAGCGCCGCAGGTGAAGAAGATAACCGAGATAGGCTGTGCGGAGTACACATTTTCACTTGTAACGGAGCGTCCCGACGAGCTCTCGGACAAGATAGGGGAGCTGCTCGCTTCGGAGGAGATACTCGTCGAGAAAAAGACCAAGAGGGGCATGAAAACAGTGGACATAAAGCCGTCGCTGGACGTGCTTGGAATGGAAAAATCTGCGGGCTCCGTGGACATGAGGCTGAGACTGCCTGCGGGTACGGAGACGAACTACAACCCGTCGCTGTTTTTCGAGGCGCTCGGAGCCTTCACCGATATACCGTTCACTCCCGAGAGGATATGCCGCACGGGGATCTACTGCAAAAACGGAGAGGTATTCTCATGAGCGAGCGCAGGGACGAGTTTATAAATATCCGCGTCAACAGGCGGAAATTCAGACTGATACTCAATATCGTGCTGCTGATATTCATTGTTTGCTCGGTCATTGCGCCGTGGAGCACGAATATCTGGTGATGCATTGCCTGTGAGAGACATCCTGCGCTGGGGACATTTTTTAACACCCTCTACTTCTACGCGGCGGCAGTCGTGTATGCTGTCCTTGCCGGGCGCAGGTGGAATATACCGTTTATTGTCTATACAGCGCTGCTTGTCATTGGTTCGGCAGTCGCGCTCATTGCTCCCGAGAGCGAGCCGGCAGGGGTATTCATTTTCGCCGTCATGCCGACGGTCTACGGCTTGTGGTTCATAGACCTGCCTGTGAGGGTGCTCTATGCGCTGGATATCGTTATCTGTGCCGTGCCGCTCGTGATAATGCTCAGAAAATACCGCAAAAGCGCTGAAAAAACGGCGTGAGGGGAATATTTTGCAAAAATAATGAAAAAATTTTGTGAAAACCCTTGCAATTTACGGAAAAGTATGATACAATATAAAAGCATTTGAAATCCGTCTGTCGCTCTGACAGACGAGGTTAATGCCGCAAGACATTAAATCGGGTAGTCCGCTGTCCGAAGCCGCCGCACTGATTTTAGCGGCATAACGGCGTTTCGTACATATCATGAGAGCTGAATCGTGGTGATGTGCGACGGTTATGAACACTCGGAAATTTTAGGAGGAAATTAAAATGGATGCACTCAAGTTGATCAGCGATTCAAGTCTTAAGGAAAATGCTCCGAAGTTCGAGGTCGGAGATACCGTAAAGGTACACGTTCAGATCAAGGAAGGCGACAAAAGCCGTATCCAGGTATTTGAGGGTACTGTAATTGCCAAGAAGCACGGCGGTATCAACGAGACTTTCACAGTAAGACGCCTTGCGCACGGCGTTGGTATCGAGAGAGTTTTCCCGCTCCACTCACCTGCTGTTGATAAGGTAGAGGTTGTAAGAAGCGGTAAGGTCCGCAGAGCTAAGCTCTATTACCTCAGAGGCAGAGTTGGTAAGGCTGCAAAGGTTAAGGAACAGATCCGATAAGTATCTGATTGGTCAGTCGGGCGTTTTTGTCCGACTGGCTGCAATTTCCTTGAGGGACAGGTTTGTCCCTTTTTTACTATACCTTTATAAACAACAGGACTGCTCCTGAGCAGTTCTTTATCCTATATGGAGGGTATTATGGAAGATAACGAAAAGCTTGCCGAGAATATCGGGAAAGAGACTGAGGAAGCGGCTGAAAATACGGCTGCTGAGGCTGAGGACAGCGAAACTGTCTCCGATGAGCAGGAGATTGCTGAGGACGGCGATGAGGAAGAGGACGAGAGCTCCGATAAGGAGGGCACTTCAAACCTTATGAACGACATAGTTGAGATAGTTGAATCTACTCTTATCACGATGTTCGTTGTTGTCCTCATCTTTACATACCTTCTTCACCCTGTCAATGTTGTGGGAAGCTCGATGGAGCCTACCCTCATCGACGGCAACAAGGTGTTCATGACTACTGTTTTCAGCAAGGTCAAGTACGGCGATATCATCATAATCGACAACGATAAGGCATATCTGCTCGACGATAGCGGCAATGTCGTACCGACGTCCACTCCGCTCGATGAATGCATAATCAAGAGAGTCATCGCAACAGAGGGACAGGTGCTCGACATAACGGCTGACGCTGAGACGGGAAAGACTGTCGTTACTGTTGACGGAAAGGTGATTGACGAGCCGTATCTCATGAAGGACGCACAGACCTATCCCAACAACTTCGAGGGAAAGTTCCCGCTTACGATACCCGACGGATACTGCTTTGCAATGGGCGATAACAGAAACAGGTCGGCAGACAGCAGAAGCAGTGCGGTCGGACTTATCAAAGAGGAGCAGATATACGGCAAGGCTGTATTCAGATATTCACCGATAAGTGATATGTGCTTCTTCTTTAATTCAGAGAAGCGTTCGGCTTATGAAAACTGAGAGCAAAACAGGAGAAATGATATTCGGCACCATTGAGATGATGTTTATGTCCATGCTCGTTGTGTGCCTGATATTCACCTATTTTCTGCATATTACGAAGATAAGCGGTTTCTCCATGGAGAACACTCTCTCGGACGGCGATACCGTTATCATGACGGCTTTCCGCGGAAGTGTCAGTGACGGCGATATTGTCGTCATAAATGCGGACGAGGCTGTGACATACAATTATAATAATGAGCTTGTCAGCGACAGGGGAATGGACAGATATGTGGTCAAGCGCGTCATTGCGACCGAGGGACAGACTGTTGATATCGACTTTGCCGCGGGTGCTGTCTATGTTGACGGAAAACAGCTCCACGAGCCGTACATCAGCTCGTACACACATCTCGACGATGGCGGCTTCACGGGGAGGTATCCCCTCACAGTTCCCGAGGGATACGTGTTCGTGCTCGGTGACAACAGGAGAAATTCGCTTGACAGCCGCTCGGATAAGCTCGGCTTTGTAAAAGAAGAAAAGATCATCGGTGAGATATTTTTCAGTGTCTCGCCGTTTGGCGTTATTGAATGATTGGAGAAAGCTTTGGACAATATCTATATGAGGCAGATCCAGTGGTTTCCCGGACATATGGCGAAAACAAGGAGAATGATAGCTTCAAATCTCTCGCTTGTTGACGCTGTTGCGGAGATAATCGACGCGAGGACACCGCTCAGCAGCCGCAATCCCGAGATGGACTCGATGACAAAGGGAAAGCCGCGGATAATACTGCTGAACAAGTGCGACCTTGCGGATGAAAGGGCAACGCAGAGGTGGATAAGCTGGTTCAGGGCGCACGGCTCTGAGGCAATTGCCGTTGACTGCAAGTCGGGCAAGGGACTCAAGGCTTTTCTGCCGACAGTAAGGGAAAAGGTTCTCGCGGAGCTAATGGAGAAGCGCAGAAGGAATCACATGGAAGGCGCTCCCGTGAGACTCATGGTCGTGGGAATACCAAACGTGGGGAAGTCCTCACTTATTAATAAGCTTGCAGGCTCGAAGCGTGCAAAGGCTGAGGACAGACCGGGCGTAACGCGCACAAAGCAGTGGGTCAAGCTCGGCGGCAACGTTGAAATGCTCGATATGCCGGGAGTTCTGTGGCCTAAGTTCGACGATCAGGAGTCGGCTCTGAGACTTGCCTTCACGGGCGCTATCAGCGACGATATTCTCGATTCGGAGTCGCTCGCAATGGAGCTTCTCGTGTACCTTGCTAAAACCTATCCGCAGGCACTTGTCACGCGCTACAAAATTGAAATTGACGACGGAGACGGCGGACTTGAGCTGCTCGAAAAGGTCGGCAGAAAGCGCGGGATGATCGTCTCGGGCGGCGAGATAGATACCGAGAGAGCGGCAATAATGATAGTTGACGAGTTCAGGGGCGGAAAGCTCGGCAGGATAACTCTCGAGCTCCCGACGGAAACGGAGCAGCCATGCGGGGAATGAAGCTGCACAAGGAGCTGTTCGACTTCGATTCCGAGCTCAGAAGGACCTGTCCCGTGATATGCGGAGTTGACGAGGCAGGACGCGGTCCCCTTGCTGGCGACGTGTACGCGGCGGCTGTCGTGCTGAGTGACGGCGTGCTCATCGAGGGACTCAATGACAGCAAGAAAATTTCCGAAAAGAACCGTGAGGCTCTTTTTGACATTATAATAGAAAAGGCGGACGACTACTGCATAGCTACGGCTTCCGTCGAGGAGATCGACGCGCTGAACATTTTGCAGGCGACAATGCTTGCGATGAAGAGGGCAGTGAGCGGACTAAAGGCAGTTCCCGACATTGCACTCGTTGACGGCAACAGGCTCCCCGAGCTTGAATGCAGGGCGGAGTACGTCATCAAGGGCGACGCGACATCTGCGTCGATAGCGGCGGCTTCGGTGCTTGCAAAGGTCGCAAGGGACCGCTACATGAGAAGGCTTGCGGAGGAATATCCGCAGTACCTCTTTGAACAGCACAAGGGCTACGGCACTAAGCTCCACTATGAAATGCTCGAGAAGTACGGCGTTTCGGACGTGCACAGGAAGTCGTTCCTGAAGAAGTTCTATGAGCAGAAAAAGTGAGACGGGTCGGCTCGGAGAGGAATTCGTAGCGAAGTACCTCGAGGAGCACGGCTACAGGATAGCCGCACGGAATTACCGCATAAGAGGCGGCGAGATAGACATAATTGCCGAGAACGGCAGTTATATAGCGTTCGTTGAGGTGAAGTCCCGAAAGCCCGACAGTATGGTCAGCGGCTTTGAGGCGATAACCGAACGCAAAAGGGGACTGATAATCAAAACAGCCTCCGACTACTGCATAAAAAATCCGACACAGCTCCAGCCGAGATTTGATATAGCTCAGGTCACGGTGAAGGGCAGCACGGTGCTTTCTGTGCAGTACATAGCAAATGCATACGATACAACAGGTTATAAATTTATATTCTGAAGGGTGATATTTATGTATTACAACAGCACACGAAACAGCAGTCTCAGGGTGAGCAGCGCAGAGGCGATCACAAACGGTATCTCTGCCGATGGCGGTCTTTTTGTCCCCGAGAGCATACCTTCACTTTCTCTCGACGAGATAAAGAAGATAGGTGACATGAAGTATGCCGACAGAGCCGCTTATGTCTTTGCAAAGTATCTCACGGACTTTACCGATGCTGAGATACACTACTGTACTGACAACGCATACAGCACCAACTTCGAGACTGAGAACATCGCGGAGCTTGCACATCTTTTCGACGGCACATATATGCTCGAGCTCTGGCACGGTCCCACCTGTGCTTTCAAGGATATGGCTCTTCAGATACTGCCCTACTTCCTTACGACCTCGGCAAAGAAGATAAACCTCGACAAGAAGATAGTTATTCTCGTTGCAACCTCGGGTGATACGGGAAAGGCTGCGCTTGAAGGCTTCAAGGACGTTGAGGGCACACAGATACTCGTTTTCTATCCCGTTGACGGTGTTTCGCCCATGCAGAAGCGTCAGATGAGGACTCAGGAGGGCAGCAACGTAGGAGTATGCGCTCTCAAGGGCAATTTTGACGATTGCCAGAACGGTGTAAAGGCTATCTTCACAAACGACGAGGTAAAGAAGGAGCTCGCTGACAACGGACTTATGTTCTCGTCTGCAAACTCTATCAACTGGGGACGTCTTGTTCCGCAGGTAGTGTACTATGTATCGGCATATGCAGAGCTCGTAAGAGACGGTGAGATAGAGCTTGGTGACAAGATAAACATCGTTGTTCCCACAGGTAACTTCGGAAACATTCTTGCAGCTTACTATGCTAAGCACATGGGTATTCCCGTGAATAAGCTCATCTGTGCTTCAAACATCAATAATGTTCTCACAGACTTCATAAATACGGGTGTTTATGACCGTAACAGAAGGTTCTATGCGACTTGCTCACCTTCAATGGATATCCTTATTTCGAGTAACCTCGAAAGACTTCTCTATCTCCTTGCTGACAGGAACGACGCTGTTATCAAGGGCTGGTTCTCACAGCTTGCAAAGGACGGCAAGTACGAGGTAAGCGCAGATGTCAAGGAGAAGCTCCGCAGCGAGTTCTGTGCAGGCTACTGTGATGACGAACAGACAAAGGCTACTATCAGCGAGATCTACGCTAAATACGGCTATACCTGCGACACTCACACGGCTGTTGCAGTAAAGGTTTACGAGGACTACAAGAAGTCAACGGGCGACACGACAAAGACTGTCATTGCTTCGACAGCAAGTCCCTACAAGTTCAGTGCTGCTGTACTCGAGGGCATTGAGGGCGGAAAGTCCGACCTTGACGAGTACGACAAGATAGACAAGCTTGCAGAGCTCTCAAAGATGAGCATTCCCTCGGCACTTGCTGACCTCAGAAACAAGCCAGAGCGCTTCACTGATGTTATCGACAAGGCTGACATGAGGGAGTACGTCCTCGGCAGGCTCGGTATATGAGTACATGAGCCTCTATGTGATCGGAGACCTGCACCTGTGCAAGTCGGCACCCGAAAAGACCATGAGTATTTTCAGCGGCTGGGAGAACTATCAGGAGCGGATCGAAAAGAACTGGACGGAGCTTATAAAGACCGATGATACGGTCGTGATCGCAGGGGACTTATCGTGGGCGATGTCGCTGGAGAGCGCCGCCGCTGACCTCGGGTTCGTGGACTCGCTCCCGGGAAAGAAGATAATCCTGAAGGGCAATCACGACTACTGGTGGACGACAAAGAAGAAAATGGAGGACTTCTTCGCGGCGAACGGCTTCAGTACGCTGTCGATACTCCATAACAATCACTATAAATACGATAGATACGGTATCTGCGGGACTCGCGGCTGGGTGAATATGCCCGGGGAGACTGCCGATGAAAAGGTGCTGAGGAGAGAGGTCATGAGGCTTGAGGCTTCGATAAAGTCCGCACTCAGCGAGGACCTTGAACCGATAGTCTTTATGCACTATCCGCCGATATTCGCAAGCAATTTCAACTATGACATTCTCGATATACTATATAAGTATGATATAAAGAGATGCTATTACGGACATATACACGGGCGCTCGGCACACGGATTATGCGTTCAGAATATATATGACGGCATTGATTTTCATTTGATTTCGGGTGATTATCTACAATTTATTCCTGAAAAAATTGTGTGATTTGTAATAAATGTAGAAGTAATGGAAAATTGTAGAAAAAAATTTCGGAATGTGGTATAATTATTCAAGTATGTTATTATAAATATAATTGGAGGACATATAAATGAGTTTAAAGTCAGCAAACAAAACAGATGTAAATACAACCGAGCTGGTCATCACAATTGACCCCGAGGCTTTTGAGGCAGCTGTTGAAAAGGAATATCAGAGACAGAAAAAGAACATTCAGATCAAGGGTTTCAGAAAGGGCAAGGTCTCAAGAAAGCTTGCTGAGCGTGAGTTCGGTGAGGGCGCATTCTATGAGGGCGCTATCAATTCTCTCCTCGGTCCCGAGATCGACGCTGCTGTTGAGCAGGAAAAGCTCACTCTCGTTGACAGACCCAACGTTGAGGTAACTTCTATCGACAAGGCAACAGGTGTTGAGCTCAAGGCTATCTGCATCACAAAGCCCGAGATCGAGATAAGCGATTACAAGGGGATCAAGGCTCCCAAGGAAGTCAAGGAAATAACCGACGAGGACATCAACAAGCAGATCGACATCGTAAGACAGAAGAACGCTCGTATAGTTTCTGTTGACGACAGAGCTGCACAGCTCGGTGATGAGGTGATCATCGACTTCGAGGGCTTCTTCGGTGACGAGGCATTCGAGGGCGGCAAGGGTACAGACCATCCGCTCAAGCTCGGCAGCGGTCAGTTCATCCCCGGATTTGAGGATCAGATCGTTGGTCACAGCATCGGTGATGAGTTCGACGTTAAGGTAACATTCCCCGAGAACTATCAGATGACAGACTATGCAGGCAAGGAAGCTGTATTCAAGACAAAGGTAAAGGCAATAAGCTATGAGGAGCTCCCCGAGATAAATGATGATCTCGTAAAGGACGCTACTGAGTTCGATACAGTTGATGAATACAAGGCTGACATCAAGACAAAGCTTGAGGACGCAGCTGTAAAGCAGGCAGAGGCTAACTTCGAGAATGAGATCATGAACAAGCTCATCGAGAAGGTAGACGCTCCTATCCCGCAGTGTATGTACGACCAGAGAATAAACGCTCTCGTTCGTTCATTCGAGCAGCAGCTCTCACAGCAGGGCATGGACCTTGACCTCTACTTCAAGTATACAGGCATGGACATGGATTCGTTCAGAGAGACCTACAAGGACAGAGCAGAGAGCGAAGTTAAGCTCAGACTCGCACTTGAGAAGATCGCTGAGAACGAGAAACTCGAGCCCTCTGAGGACGATATCAACAATGGTCTTGCAGAGGCTGCAGCGGCTAACAAGGTCGATGTTGAGACACTCAAGAAGTTCATTCCTCTTGAGGACTACATCACAGACCTCAAGGTCCAGAAGGCAGTTGACTTCGTAAAGGAGAACGCTGTTGTTGATAACACTGCTAAGGAAGAAGCTAAGGCAGAGTAAGTTTAACAGAATAAAAGCAGCATTATGAATGCTGTGCAAATAAATTGTCCCACAGCTTTTTGTGGGACAAGCGTTTTATACAATAGAAAGGGCGATGAAATATGAGCAGTTTAGTACCTTACGTCGTTGAACAGACAAGCAGAGGAGAGCGTTCCTACGATATTTTCTCACGCTTGCTCAATGATAGAATCATCATGCTTTCGGATCAGGTGAACGATACAACGGCAAGCCTTGTCGTTGCACAGCTCCTCTATCTTGAAAGTCAGGATACCGAAAAGGACATCTCACTGTATATCAACAGTCCCGGCGGCTCGGTAACAGCAGGCTTTGCGATATATGATACGATGAATTACATCAAGTGCGATGTTTCGACTATCTGCATCGGTATGGCTGCTTCAATGGGAGCATTTCTGCTCTCGGCAGGTGCAAAGGGCAAACGTATCGCACTTCCGAACAGTGAGATAATGATACACCAGCCTCTTATCGGCGGCGGTCTCGGCGGACAGCAGACCGACATTATGATACACGCAAAGAACCTTGAAAAGACAAGAGACAGACTTGAATCCATCATGGCGGCAAATTCCGGTAAGAGCATTGAGGAAATGCACGCTGCCTGCGAGAGAGACAACTATATGTCGGCACAGGAAGCGCTTGAATTCGGACTTATTGACAAGGTCATCGAAAAAAGGTAGGTTGAATAATGGCTGAAAATTTCAAATCGTGCAGTTTCTGCGGCAAGGGCGAAAACAGGGTGCACAGTATGTTTTCCGCAGGCAGCGCAAACATCTGTGATGAATGCGTGTGCTACTGCTATGAGATGATATACGGTCCCGGTATAACTAAGGCACAGCGCAAGGCAGCCAAGAACGATAAAAACGGCGGCTCGCTCTCTTCGATGAAGCTTCTGAAGCCTGCGGAGATAAAGGAGTTCCTCGATGAGTATGTCATCGGTCAGGACGACGCGAAAATTTCGCTCTCCGTAGCCGTTTACAACCACTATAAGAGGATAATGAGCCAGGAGCAGCAGAAGGACGACGAGGACGACGGAGTAGAGCTCCAGAAGTCGAACGTGCTCCTTCTCGGACCTACGGGTGTCGGAAAGACCTTCCTTGCACAGACTCTTGCAAAGCTTCTGAATGTGCCGTTTGCTATCGCTGACGCTACGACAATTACAGAGGCAGGTTATGTCGGTGACGACGTTGAGAATGTGCTCCTCAGACTTATTCAGGCAGCCGATTACGATATAAAGGCAGCCGAGAGGGGTATCATCTACATCGACGAGATAGACAAGATAGCGCGTAAATCCGAGAATACCTCGCTCACCCGTGATGTAAGCGGTGAGGGTGTACAGCAGGCGCTCCTCAAGATAATCGAGGGTACTGTCTCGAATGTTCCTCCTCAGGGCGGAAGAAAGCACCCGAATCAAGAGGTCATTCAGATAAACACGAAGAATATCCTCTTTATCTGCGGCGGAGCTTTCGACGGACTTGAGCGTCAGATACAGAAGCGTATCGGCAAGGCTCCTATAGGCTTCGGCGGCGAGATAAAGTCTCACTCCGAGGAAATGGACAATATCTTCAAGAAGGTGATTCCGAAGGACCTCGTAAAATTCGGCATGGTGCCTGAGTTTGTAGGTCGTCTGCCCGTTATCACGGTGCTCGACGAGCTTGACGAGGATTCGCTCGTAAGGATACTCACAGAGCCTAAAAATGCGCTCATAAAGCAGTATAAGAAGCTGTTTGAGTACGACGACATCGAGCTCGAGGTACAGGACGAGGCTCTCATTGAGATAGCGAAGAAGGCAATAGCACAGAAGACAGGTGCCCGCGGACTTCGCTCGATACTCGAGGGAATACTCATGAAGTCGATGTACACAGTTCCGTCTGACGGCAGTATTGCGAAGGTAATAGTAACTCCCGGCTGTGTGAGCGGCGAGGTACAGCCGACTCTTATCAACAGGCGCAACAAGGAAGTGAAAATGGCTCAGTGAGCCTGTGTTAGCACTTTGAGCGGCTGCTTATAATAGAATCAATATGTGTTTTCGGGGAAGCCTCTGTGAAGGAGCTTCCCCGAATTTGTTTGTAAGTGAGTCTGTATATAGTCTTTTGCGTGTATTTCTTCGTGGTTGACTCTCTGAGATAGAGGATTTCTCGGATTTCGCGCCTGAAGGCTTTGCTTCAAATTTTTCGGGTATATAGCGCTAAAAGAGCTTGCGTTCTTAACAGACTGTCGTGCGCTATATACCCGAAAAATTTCAAACTAAAGTTTTAGGAAAGGGGCTCGGGGAAGAACCCTTTGTCTCAAAAGGGCTTCCCTCGATAAAAACACGTAAATACTCTATATCAGTATCACTTTGCACCGTATCCGATGAGGTCTTTGACCACCTCGCCTGCGATTATAAGTCCCGCAACGGACGGAGTGAAGGCATTTGAAGCAGGCGGAACCTTCTTCGTATCCTCTTTCTCTGTTGACGGCAGCGGCACTATCGGCTGCTCCGTCGAATAGAGCACCTTGAGCTTTTTCACGCCGCGCTTTTTCAGCTCATGTCTCATCACCCTCGCAAGCGGACACACCGAGGTCTTGTAAATATCCGCTATCCTAAATGCAGTCGGGTCGGTCTTATTGCCCGTCCCCATTGAGCTGATTATCTGCACTCCGCACTCCTGTGCACGCATAATCAGCTCTATCTTGCCCGTCACGGTGTCTATCGCGTCAACGACGTAGTCATACTGTGTGAAGTTGAACTCGTCAGCATTATCGGGCATGAAAAACGTCCTGTATGTACGCACCTTGCAGTCGGGAGAGATGTCGCGGATCCGAGCTTCTGCAACATCAGTTTTGTACTGCCCGAGGGTGCTCATGAGAGCGTATATCTGCCGATTGATATTACTCATTTTTATGGTGTCATTGTCGATTATGTCGAGAGCACCGACTCCCGAGCGGGCAAGAGCCTCTATGACATAGCCGCCGACTCCGCCTGCACCGAATACCGCAACACGCGCCTGTGCGAGCTTTTCCATTGCCTCGTGACCGAAAATGCGCTCCGTCCTTGTGAATTGTTCCATCATGGATATTACCTCTGATTTTTTTATTTCATGTCATTGTACCACATTCTCAGCCGTTTGTCAATTGCACACCTTGACATTGCTCCGCTCTGAGTATATAATATTATAGTCGGCAAAATGGCTGACATCAACTGTAAAAGAGGATAAAAAATGAACGATGTATTCAGAGAATGCCGCCTTTGTCCGCGAAAATGCGGCGTTGACAGGAGCTCCGCGGCAGGCTTCTGCGGAATGGGCGCTGAGATAACTGCCGCAAAGGCTTACCTTCACAAGTGGGAGGAACCGTGCATCTCATACAAAAACGGCGCAGGCACCGTTTTTTTCTCGGGGTGCAGTCTGCACTGCAAATTCTGCCAGAATAATTACATAAGCAATGAGCTCCACGGGAAGGCTGTCTCGCCCGAGCACCTCGGGGACATCTTCCTTTCGCTCTGCGACAAGGGCGCGGACAACATCGAGCTAGTCACTCCCACCCACTTCGTCCCCTTGATTATCGAGGCTCTCGACCGCGTAAAGCACAGGCTGAATGTCCCCGTTGTCTACAACACAGGCGGCTATGAGCTCCCCGAGACGATAAAAATGCTCGACGGCTATGTGGACATCTATTTGCCCGACATAAAACATTTCTCACCCGAGGTTTCACAGCGGTACAGCGACGCTCCTGACTACTTTGAGTGCGCTTCGGCGGCTGTCACCGAGATGTGCAGGCAGGTCGGCAAGCTCAGCTATAACTCCGAGGGCGGACTGCTCAGGGGTACGATAATCCGCCACCTTGTACTGCCGTCGCACAGGCATGACTCCATGAAAATTCTCGACTGGATAGCCGAAAACACCGACAGGGACTCCGTGCTCGTCAGCATAATGAGCCAGTACACTCCCTTCGATTTTATTCCCGACTCGCTCCCTGAGCTGAAAAGGCACGTCACCAAGCTCGAATACAACAGCGTCGTCCGTCATGCCGCGGAGCTCGGTCTCGACGGTTTCACTCAGGAGAAATCCTCGTCTGACGAAAAATACGTCCCCGACTTCGACCTCTCCGGTATATGAAGCAGAAGCTTCGGTGAGGTGCTGAGAACTATCCTGCCCTCAGAAGCGTCCGCACAGACCGTGTCGCCGCTGTGGACGCTCCCATCAACTATCATCTCCGCGAGCCTGTTTTCAATGAGCTCCGTGACCCTGCGCCGTATCGGTCTTGCACCGTATTTCGATGTCTCAGCGGTGTCCGCTATGAGCTTTGCGGCGCTCTGCGTGTATTCGAGCGTTATGCCGATACCCTCCGCCCGCTTTTTCAGCTTTTCAAGCTCAAGCACACTTATCCGTGTGAGGTCGTCGTTCGATAGCGGTCGGAATACTATCAGCTCGTCTATCCTGTTTATGAATTCGGGCGCGAACCTCCTGCGGAGAGCCTCCGAAACGCGTTCCTCGTCCGCACGGACACTGCTGCTCCCGAAGCCCATTGCCGACCGCGCAGTGAGCTCCTCCGCGCCGACGTTTGAAGTCATTATGACCATACAGCTGCGGAAGCTGACTGTCCGCATTGAAGAATCGGTGAGTATGCCGTCCTCAAGTATCTGAAGCAGAATGTTCAGTACCTCGGGGTCGGCTTTTTCAATTTCGTCGAAGAGTATCAGCGAGTACGGTGAGCGACGCACTCTCTCGCAAAGGCTGTCCGAGCTGTCGTCGTAGCCTGCATATCCTGGAGGAGCTCCTATAAGGCGCGAAACAGAGTGCTTCTCCATGTATTCGGACATATCGACGCGGATAAGGCTCTTTTCCGATCCGAATACCTCGGCACATACCGCCCTTGCGAGCTCTGTCTTGCCGATACCCGTCGGACCTGCAAACAAAAATGAAGCGGCAGGTCTGCTGCTGTCACGAAGTCCCGAGCGTGAACGGCACACAGCGTCCGTTACCTTCTGCACAGCCTCGTCGTGACCTGCGACCCTTGCCGAGAGCCGCTCCCCGAGTGACAGAATGCGTCCGCTGTCGTCGGCAGTGATGCGTCCCGAGGGTATGCCTGTTTTCATGGCTATGACCCTGCTGATGTCCGCCTCGGAGAGAGTCGGCGATCTGCCCTCAGAGACAGCATTGCAGACATTTTCGGTGGTGAGCTTTCTGTCCCTCATGTCGATAATACCGCTGTCAGACACGAGAAAGCAGCGGCTCCCGCGGAGCTTTGCACACGCGCAGGCTTCGTCGAGCACGTCAAGTGCCTTATCGGGCATGGAGCGTCCGCTGATATACCGCTCCGACATTTTTACCGAGAGCGTCAGCATTTCGTCACTTATCCCGACACCGTGGAATTTCTCGTAGTTCGGGCGAAGTCCCCTCAGTATGTCAATGCACGCGCTCTCGTCGGGCTCGGCAATTTTTACAGGCTGAAAGCGGCGCTCGAGAGCGGAGTCCTTTTCGATTGACTTCCTGTACTCGTCAAAGGTCGTCGCACCTATCACTTGCAGCTCTCCGCGGGCAAGCTTCGGCTTCATGATGTTTGCGGCGTCGATAGCTCCCTCTGCCGCTCCTGCGCCGACTATGGAGTGTATCTCGTCAATGAAGAGGATGATGTTGCCTGCTCTCACAGCCTCGTCAATACAGGCACGGACGCGCTCCTCGAAGTCTCCGCGGTACTTTGCTCCCGAGAGCAGCGACGCGAGGTCAAGCGAGAATATCGACCTGTCCTTCAGGGACGGCGGTACAAGACCTCGCACAAAAAGCTCCGCGACACCCTCGACTATTGCCGTTTTCCCGACTCCAGCCTCACCGATGAGACAGGGGTTGTTTTTTCTGCGGCGCGAGAGTATCTGCAATATCCGCTCCACCTCGGACTGCCTGCCGATAAGCCTGTCGTTTTTCCTGACCACAGCAATGTCCGTGAGGTCACGTCCGTAGTGGTAGAGGTTCGGGCACTGCGACTGTCGGGGCTTTGCGGCACTGCGTATGCCCTGCTGTATCTCGTCCGAGAGTGGCATTTTTAGTCCCTCACAGATACCGCTGAGACTGCCGCCGATATTTACGATAGTGGTGCACGCGGAGCAGCTGCCCTCCTTTAAAAGTGCGGCGAGCAAATGGAGCGGCTGGACCTGTTTTTTCCCTTCATGTCGGGCAATGTCGTGCGAGTCGTCAAGTATTCTCGTGAGCGAGCCTGTGAAGAACTGCCTGCCGAGAACGGTAGGCGTACCCTGACCGATATTTGCAGTGATTTCGTCCCTTACCGCGTCATAGCTCACTCCGTTGTTATACAGCAGTGTGCTTAGCTGCGGCACCTCTCCGTCCGTCATGGCGAGCAGGATATGCTCCGTCCCGACATAAGTGTGACCGAGCTCCGAAGCCGCTGAAACGGCATTGTCTAATATTCCTTCCGTCTGTGGTGACATCTTCTCTGAGTTGAACATTTTGCTGCCTCCTGATTATTTATCTTATATTATTATGCCACCTCTGTGGCGCGATAACTGTCGAAAAAATCAACCGCCGAAAAAACTTGTAACACTTTTTCGCCGCTGTCATAATATGTACTATGAAGCGCAGCAAATGTGCTTTAAATAACTCATCAAGGAGTGCTTATTATGTGTAATTCATGCTTTGGCGGAAACAATTGCTGGTGGATCATCCTTCTCATCCTCATCTTCATTATGATGGGCTCGTGCGGCTGCGGAAACGGCTGTGGCAACGACAACAACGGCTGCGGCTGTGGCTGCTGATCTTGAAGGCATGATGTAGGTTTTATCGGGGGAAAACTTTCTGAGGAAAGCTTTTCCCCCGTATCCCCCTTTCAAAGACTTTAAACTGAAAATTCCGTCTGACATGGCACATATCTTACTTGAAAAGTAAGGCGAAGCTTCAATGTGTGCCCTGTCAGGCGGAATTTTGAATTATGACTCAGCAAGAAGACAGAGGGAAGGCTCGCTCACAGAGTCACCCACGATAAAGCTGCATGAACCTCCACAACTATGTCGGCTTTTCTGTTCAGCGTGTATCATCAGCAACATGAAAAAAGTGTTATTAAATTATGTCCGTTTTGTTGATTTTCAACTAAAATTTACTTATTGCAGCAAAATGCATAGTCTTCTCCGTTGACAACAAATTCATTTTGTGATATACTTTAAGAAGATATGAATATTGCATATAAATTGCGATATTACGGGAAAAATTATATTAACAATAGCACTTTTTTATCAAAAAGGGGGAATTTTTATGAAAAAAGTCCTATCCGTACTCCTTGCCGCTGCAATGGCGACAGGTGCGGCGACTGCTTCTGCACCCAAGGCAGTCAGGGCTGAAAATCCGCTGGCTCAGAACGTCTACACGGCTGACCCTGCACCAATGGTCTACAACGACACCGTCTACCTCTACACCAGCCACGACGCTGACACGCTCATCGACAATTTCTACACCATGCCGAACTGGCAGTGCTACTCGTCCACAGACATGAAAAACTGGACGCACCACGGCACTATCATGGAGGGTACCGATTTTTCTTGGGCGAAGGAGAACAGTGCGTGGGCGGTGCAGTGTATCGAGCGAAACGGCAAATTCTATCTCTATGCACCGCTTGAGGTCGCGGCAGGCGGCGGACGCGGCATAGGTGTTGCCGTTGCCGACAGTCCCGAGGGACCGTTCAGGGACGCTATCGGAAAGCCGCTTGTGGGACCCAACTGGGACTACATCGACCCTACCGTATACATTGACGATGACGGTCAGGCTTACCTGTATTTCGGCAATCCCAGCCTCTATTACGTGAAGCTCAACGACGACATGATCTCCTATTCGGGCAGTATTGTAAAGACTGACATGGATAAATTCAACACAAACGGCACCAAGTATACAGAGGGACCGTGGTTCTATAAGCGCGACGGAAAGTATTACATGGTATACGCAAGTCAGGGAGTGCCCGAGTCGATTTCCTACTCGATGAGCGATTCCCCGACGGGACCGTGGACTCCGAAGGGCGTTATCATGCCGAGCGGACAGGCGGGACTCTCGTTCACTATCCACTCGGGTATCTGCGATTACAAGGACCACTCCTACTTCTTCTATCACAATCAGAAGCTCTCGTCGAACGGCTTCCAGCGCTCAGTTGCGGTCGAGGAATTCACGTACAATTCCGACGGCACTATCCCAAAGATATTGCAGACCGATAACGGTCCCGACCAGCTCGAGAGCCTTGACCCGTTCACAAGGTGCGAGGGCGAGACAGCCTGCTATGAATCGGGCGTTGAGACCGAGAAGTGCAGTGAGGGCGGCATGGACGCCTGCAACATAGAAAACGGCGACTACATAAAGGTCGCAGGAGTTAATTTTGCCGAGGGTGCTGAGAAATTCACAGTCAGCGCGGCTTCAGCTACGGACGGCGGCAGTATCGAGCTCAGGCTCGACAAAAAGGACGGCACACTCATCGGTACCTGCGATATTTCCGGCACTGACGGCTGGCAGAAATGGCAGGAGTTCACCTGCGACACCGACGTATCGGGCGAGCACGACCTCTACCTCGTATTCAAGGGAGGAAGCGGCTACCTGTTCAATGTGGACTGGTGGAAGTTCGACGGCGCAGGCTCGGCTTCACAGGGTTCATCAGACGAATCGGGAATACTGTTCAGCAGCAGCTTTGAAAAGGGGATTGACAGCTGGTCGGGACGCGGCTCTGCGTCCGTGGCGCTCTCCTCCGACGAGGCATATAATAGCGGTAAATCGGCATATGTAACAGGCAGAGAGGCGGCTTGGAACGGTATCGGAAAGAACCTTCCAACGTCAAAGTTCAAGGCAGGACAGACATACAGCTTCTCGTCCGAGGTCAAGTACACCTCCGGACCAGACGCGGCACTGTTCCACTACACGCTTTCATATAAGGGCAGCGACGACGTTGTCCGCTATAAGAAGATAGACTCCCAGACGGTAGAAAAGGGAAAATGGGCACAGCTCTGCAATAAGAGCTTCACTATCCCGAGCGACGCTTCCGAGGCTTACATCTATGTTGAGACCGAGGGCAGCGGTACAGCGAACCTCAGTTTCTATGTTGACGACCTTGTGGGAGCAGTAGAGAATACCGAGATCGAGGGTGCAGGCAGGTCACCGCTTGCTGCATATATCCCTGCGGGCGACGTAAACTGCAACGGACGCATTGACATTCTTGACCTTGCTGCTGCACGAAAGGGACTCATAAGCGGATTTGACAAGTCCTTCTATGCGACGGCGGCAGATGCTGATAAGAGCGGCGAGTGTCAGGTGAACGACATCGTCCTCATTAATGAGTACCTCCTCGGGCTCACGACAGAGTTCCCTGATAATACTCCCGTGCCTCCTGTTTCAGACTATGAATACGACCCTGCTGTTTCCTATAAGGAAGCTCCCTCCGACTATTACAGGAAGGACTGTCAGCAGGCAGGCAGAGTCATAAAGGAGACCTATACGGGCATTAACGGACAGAATACTCTCAATGTGTACCTGCCCTATAACTACGACCCCGAAAAGAAATACAACATCTTCTACCTCATGCACGGCGGCGGAGAGAATGAAAACACAGTCTTCGGAACAGATGTTGAATTCGACAGAATGCTCGACCACATGATAATGAACAACGAGATAGACCCGATGATAGTTGTTACACCTACGTTCAATAAGGCATCGGCTGAGAAGGTATGGGACGAGGTAAAGCAGAGCATAGTGCCTTTTGTCGAGAGCAAGTATTCCACCTATGCCGAGAATACGACTCCCGAGGGACTTGAAGCTTCAAGAATGCACAGAGCATACGGTGGCTTCTCAATGGGCGCAGGCTCGACATGGAACGTCCTCATAAACGATATCAACTATTTCGGCTATTTCATGCCCCTAAGCGGTCATTGCTGGGGCGGAGCACAGGCTGTTATCAACGCTGTTGAGGGCTCGAAGTATAAGAATTCGACCTATATCTTCGCGGCAACAGGTACAGAGGACATTGCATACGGCAATATGGTGCCGCTTATAAACTCGCTGAAGAATTCCTCGACATTCACCTATACATCGGACTTCTCCAAGGGTAATCTCTACTTCCTCGAAGCTCAGGGCAATACTCACTGGTGGGGCGTTGTTAGACACTATATCTACGACGGACTCCCGTCGTTCTTCCACGAGGGACAGTAAAACTTATATACGTATTTATTGGGGGAAAACTTTCTGA
>ONNL01000083.1 GCA_900319195.1 uncultured Ruminococcus sp.
CAGATAAAAAATAATGATAACAGCGCACAGAATCGTGCAGTGTTTTCTTAGCTTAGTAACAGGAGGAATAATATGTTCAGTAAAAAAAGATGCGTAGCAATGCTGCTTGCAGGCGGACAGGGCAGCCGTCTGTATGCACTTACTAAAAACGTAGCAAAACCTGCAGTACCATACGGAGGAAAATACAGACTTATAGATTTTCCGCTTTCAAACTGCACTAACTCGGGTATCGACACGGTAGGTGTCCTCACCCAGTATCAGCCGCTCGTGCTCAATGAGTACATCGGCAACGGTCAGCCTTGGGACCTCGATAAGATGAACGGAGGCGTTCATGTGCTTCCGCCTTATGAGACTCAGGCAGGCGCTTCATGGTATGAGGGCACAGCAAATGCTATCTACCAGAATATCCAGTTCATCGAGCGCTATAACCCGAAGTACGTTATCGTGCTCGGCGGCGACCATATCTACAAGATGGATTACTCGAAGATGGTCGATTTCCACATCGAGAACGACGCGGACTGCACTATCTCGGTAATCGACGTTCCGCTTGCTGAGGCTTCACGCTTCGGTATCATGATATGCGATGAGCACAAGCAGGTCATCGATTTCGTTGAGAAGCCGAAGGAGCCTAAGTCAACGCTCGCTTCAATGGGTATCTATGTATTCAGTTGGGATAAGCTCAGAAAATACCTCATCGAAAACGAGAACGAGGCTAACGAGAAGAGAGCAAAGGGCGAGCCGTGGTCGAAGGATTTCGGCAAGGACATCATCACCTCTATGCTCCGCGATAAGCAGAAGCTCTTTGCGTATGAGTTCGAGGGCTACTGGAAGGACGTTGGAACGCTTGATTCGCTCTGGGAGGCTAATATGGACCTTCTCAGCCCGAATGTTCCGCTTGACCTCTATGATCCGAAATGGAAGATATATTCACGCAACAACAATATGCCTCCGCAGTACATAGGCGAGAACGCAAAGATCGAGAATTCAATGATCTCCGAGGGCAGCACTATCGACGGGTCTGTGGATTTCTCCATCGTATTCTCGGGCGCTACCATTGAAAAGGGCGCAACCGTCAAGTACAGCATAATCATGCCCGGAACTGTCGTTAAGGCAGGCGCTGTTGTTGAATATGCTATCGTAGGCGAAAACTGCACTATCGAGGGCGGCGCTCACATCGGAGCAAGTCCCGAGACTGTGGAGAACCGCGAGGACTGGGGCATTGCCGTTGTGGGACATAATGTCACGATTTCGGGAAGCAGCTCTGTCGAGCCGAAGCAGATAATCAGCGAAAGCATATGACGGGAGGATCATTACTATGAGTGTTAATTATAATGTTTTAGGACTTATCTTTGCAAGTATGCACGATTCATATGTGAGCGAGCTGACAAAGCAGAGAACAATGGGCTCGATACCCTTTGGCGGACGCTATCGCCTTATAGATTTCCCGCTTTCAAATATGGTAAATTCGGGAGTTGCTGAGGTCGGAGTTATCACAAAGTCAAACTACGGCTCACTGCTTGACCACCTCGGCTCAGGTCGTGACTGGGACCTCTCTCGTAAGAAGGGCGGACTTCATCTGCTCCCTCCTTACAGCCAGACAGGCGGTATCTACAAGGGACGTCTCGACGCTCTCAACAACATATGGAGCTTCGTTGAGCATTCCAATGCAAAGTATGTTATAATGGCAAACTGTGATGTCATCACCTCGATAGACTTCACAGACGTGCTCGACCAGCACATTGATACAAAGGCTGACATTACCCTCATCTACACAAAGGGAGTTTATGACAGCGAGAAGAATCACTGCTCCACAATTCTTGAGTTCGACGAGAACAACAGACTCAAGGACACATTCGTTGACCCTCAGATGTCGGGCGAATGCAAGATATGGACAGAGATGATGATAGTAAGCAAGGAGTTCCTTAAGAAGATAGTATTCGACGCTGCAAGCCGCAATCTTTCGAGCTTTACACGCGAGATACTTCAGGGCAAGAAGAATGAATACAACATTCTCGGCTATGAGAGCAAGGGCTTCTATACACGCATAGACAGCGTTCACAGCTATTTTGCCGCTAATGAGATGATACTCAACACAGAGAACAGAAAGGCTCTGTTTACCGACCATATGCCTATTTACACAAAGATAGGCGATAACGGACCCGTTAAATACGGCATCGACGCAAATGTGAAGAATTCGCTTATTGCTGACGGCTGTATCATCGAGGGAACTGTTGAGAATTCGATACTGTTCAGAGGCGTGCACGTAGGCAAGGGAACAGTCGTAAAGAATTCTGTTCTCATGCAGAGCACAAAGATAGGAAAGCAGTGCAATATTTCCTATGTGATAACAGATAAGAATGTTGAGATAAGCGACGAAAAGGTACTTACCGGCTCGGAATCGTATCCTCTTTACATTGGCAAAAACGGAAAGATCTGACGGCGGTGATTTGAATGAATGTACTTTTTGCAGCAAGTGAGGCTGTACCGTATGCAGCTTCGGGCGGACTGGCAGATGTTGTAGGCTCTCTTCCGAAAGCTATCAACGAGCTCGGCTCTGACTGCAGGATAGTAATGCCTCTATATAGGTCGATAAGTGAGGAATTCCGCAACGAGATGACCTTCGTGAAGAATATCACTGTTGATGTCTCGTGGAGAAAGCAGTATTGCGGTATCTTCAAGGCGGTAAAGAACGACATCGTCTTTTACTTCATCGACAACGAATATTATTTCAACAGGGACGGTCTGTACGGCTTCTACGACGACTGCGAGAGATTCGTTTTCTTCGACAGAGCCGTGCTCGAAATGCTGAAATATATCGGCTTCAAGCCCGATGTGATAAACTGCCACGACTGGCAGACTGCACTTATCCCCGTCTATTACAACATCTACTACAAGTATCAGCAGGGATATGACAAGATAAAGACCGTTTTCACGATACACAATATCGAGTATCAGGGAAGATACGGCAGGGAAGTGCTCAACGACGTTATGGGCATTCCGATGTATAACGCTAATCTCCTTGAATATGATGGCTATATAAATATGCTCAAGGGAGCTATCGAGGTCGCTGACGAGATAGTGACCGTGAGTCCGGCGTATGCTTGGGAGATACTTGACCCGTGGTACTCGCACGGGCTCGACCGCATTCTCGTTACAAAGCAGTATAAGCTGCGCGGCATCATGAACGGTATCGACAATGAATCATACGACCCTGCGACCGACGACTCTATCCCGAAGAATTTCAGCGCTGACGATTTCTCGGGTAAGGCTGAGTGCAAGAAGTCACTTATCAAGCAGGCAGGACTTGCTGAGGGCGACGAGCCGATAATCGGCATAGTTACGAGGTTCGTAAACCATAAGGGTATCGACCTTATCCGCTCGGCTTTCGAGGAAATGATAGGCATGGGCATAAAGTTTGCGATACTCGGCAGCGGTGAAAAGATATACGAGGACTTCTTCAAGGAAATGGCAGCAAGGTATCCCGACAGGGTACAGGTGCAGACGGGCTTCTGCCCGAAGTGCTCGCGTATGATATATGCAGGTGCTGATATGTTTCTCATGCCGTCACAGAGCGAGCCGTGCGGACTTGCACAGCTGATAGCAATGCGCTACGGTACTATCCCGATAGTCCGCGAGACAGGCGGTCTCAGGGACTCCGTAAGGGATAACGGCGGCGAAAACGGCAACGGCTTCACCTTTAAGACCTACAGCGCTAACGATATGCTCGACGCTGTGAGAAGGGCAAAGCACGATTATGAGAATAAGACCGTTTGGAATGACCTCATTGCCCGCGCAATGAAATGCGATTATAGCTGGGGCGCGTCCGCTAAGCTCTATATCGACCTCTACAAAGAGATAACCAAGACTGAATAATACGTGGATTTATCGAGGGAAACCCTTTTGAGACAAAGGATCCCGCCAACAGCGGCGGGTACCCTCTGTCCTTTGGACATCGTCTCGCCTGTCGGCTCGGTCGGTGCTTCTGCTTCGCAGAGGTGTCCACCGGACACCCGCACCCTGCACTGCAGGGAGTC
>ONNL01000200.1 GCA_900319195.1 uncultured Ruminococcus sp.
CCCCAAGGGCACTTCCGTTGGGCGTCCACCGGACACCCGCACCCTACACAGTAGGGAGTCACCCTCAAACTCCTTTCCTAAAACTTTCGTTTGAAATTTTCTCCCAATATGGCACCATTGTCAGTTATTAAAGACCGTATGTCTTTTTAGGTGCCATATTGGGAGAAAATTTGAAGCAAAGCCTTCATGAAAGAATTTGGGAAAGCCCCGCTCAGAGAGCTTCACTCAAATATACCATACAAATAATTATCAGGAAACAAATTTTTTCTCTTCTCCTGTCACAAGAGCGGCAGCACAGACTGTTATAATTATCGGACGTCCGAGAAAGGAAATGAGGTGATCCGTTTGAACGACAAAGAGCGTGCTCTGATAGAGGAGCTTTACTCCGTCTACGAGCAGCCTATGTACAGGATAGCCTTTGCTGTGCTGAAAAATCCTACACAGGCGGAGGACGCGGTCTCAGAGGCATTCGTGAGAGTTATCCGCAACATCCGCAAGATACACGACCCGCACAGTGATCGCACCAAGCATTACATCATAAGAATTATCAAGAGCACATCAATAAACTGCTACAGACAGAACAAAAAGGCTTCCGAGCGGAATACCTCGATAGACGGCTCGACCTATGAGCTGCCCGACAGCAACGACGTGATAAGCAGATATATCCGCCGTGAAGCCTTTTCACAGATGATCTCGGGTCTCGATGAGACTGACAGGCGGATAATCAGCCTGCGCTGTGAGGAGGGACTTCCCTACAAGGACATAGGCAGGATACTTTCAATGCGTGAGGCAACTGTACGCAAGCGCTTTGAACGCGCTAAGCACAGACTGAGAAGAATACAGGAGGAGCAGGAAGATGAAAAAGAACGATTCGCACTTTGATTGGAAGAAGATAACAGAGGACGCATTTGCTCCGAATGCTCAGGATCACGTTTTTTCTGATGAGTATGAGAGGAGAAAATACGGCATGAAAAACGGCATAAATGATAACGGCGAGAGAAAACGTATCGTCGTAAAGAATAAGAGATCTCACAGGCATTCGATCGCGGCAATAGCTTCAATTGCGGCTGCGGCTGTGCTTGTACCGACCTCGGTCATGGTATTCAGAAACGGCAGCTCGATCGGCAAGGCGCCTGCTGCACAGGTGGAAACGGAAGAGTCTGCAACAGCAGAAGCAACAAATGCCGCAGCACTTTCCGCTTACGAGCATCAGGCAATGACACTAACGCTCGGATATGTCCCCGAGAATTACAGCACTACGGACGGTATGACTTATTCTTATGCCTCCGAAAGCGGCGAGGTGCGCCCCGCAATGAACACGGGACTTGTCTACTATACCGAGGACGTTGAGAAGATGACTCAGCACACTGTTGATTCGTTTCAAAACGGCACTGTGATAGGTAATTATTCCTTTGACTGTCATATCGACGGAAAGGTATCGACAATAAAGTGCACCATTATCGACGAGGGCGTTGATAAGGCAGGCACAAGCTGCTGCAAGCTTGCTGTCGTGAATTTCAACGACACAGGCTACTTCACTCAGATAGCCTTCTATGACCCCGAGCTGAGCGACGAGGAAATGCAGAATATACTTGCGAGCCTTACTATCACCGAGACTGAGGGCGAGGCTGAGGTGATCTCGCTCGACGGCGAAAGCACTGACAGCACCGTCGAGGTGCGTCAGGCTATGGCACTCAGCTTCGGCTGGGTACCTGAGAGATTCACGCTCAATACCACTAACGCAGCAGGCAAGTATACGAATGAGGACTGCACAAGGGGTATCTCTCCTATCGGCTGCACATGGTACACAGGCGATTTTCAGGACATCATCGACAATGCATTAAAGCAGCCCAACGGCTTCAGAAACGGCTACACTGTCGTTGACGGCATATTGAGCACCAACGAAGAAAGCTCATGGGAGAGCTTCGTGTGCATAGGATCGAATGCGGAGGACGTTGAATATGATTCCTGCTATTTCAACCTCTATTACGTCAAGTTCAGAGACTCCGACTATATCGGCTCATTCTATGCAAGCAATGATGTCACCATTGACGAGATAACAACTATCTGCGACAACCTCTCAATAGAAGCTAAAGAGGGCACTCAGCCTGAGTGGGAGCCGTATACTCCCGAGGTCGATACAGGCTCGGGCTCTGTCAACAGCGTTGCTGAGGAGTACAACAAGTTCTATGATAATGCCGATAAATTCGAGGTCGGTGACACCTTCACAGCTAACTGCGCTGAGGGCGGAAAGATAGCCTACACCATAAACAGCTTTACCATTCAGGACAACTTCGACGGAATCACTACCGACGGTATCGGCGGCTCTGCCGACTACTCTGAGTATCTTGACGAGAACGGAAATATCAGGAATGAGAAATTCTTATATGCTGACGAGGACGTCGAAGAGGAATCGTTAGAGCTGAGGGCGAGAGTTGTCGTTGTTGATCTGACGGTAAGGCTCGAGGACGCAGACTCGTGGAGAGATGTTACGATCTGTCCCTATATCTTTGGAAAACAAGGCGGAAACTGCATAAACAGGACATCAACGGTCTCTGCTATTGACGGCAGCTACACAGAGGCGCTCGACGCTCTGCGAGATGATGACTTGGCATTCAGCTTCGACTGCGCTTCACAGCACAATAAGAACGGCTTTGGACTTATTCCCGACAGCTCAGCTCATGTGAAGCTTGCGTTCGTCGTTACAGAGGATATGAATGAGCTCTTCCTCGGCTTCAGCAGTGCAAATGCGGTCGTTCACCTCGGAGACATAGAGGGCTGATTATTCTCGGCATAATTGAAAATGACAACAGCTCCTGTATGGAAACAAAGCCATACGGGAGCTTTTTGGGTATTCAGAGTTTTATGTGGTCATTCATCTGAGCGGCGTTCGCATTTGCCTATTATACCACCAAAAGTAATTATCCCTTTTCTATTTCAGTGTTCATAAAATGTCGTTGACTATTGTTGTGATCCATGCTATACTTTTAAGGGTACCTCTAAAAACCTGTTTGGTTAAGGAAAAATCAGATAGGTGCTGTAGATGTTAGGAAAACTGTCGCAGGCGGGCTTTC
>ONNL01000080.1 GCA_900319195.1 uncultured Ruminococcus sp.
GAACACCATAGGGCTTGCTTCCGTTATAGAGCAATTCCGCGCTGATATAACTATCACTGGAGCTGACCGATAATTCGGGGTATTCGTATGCTGTTGTATCCCAATCAAAAGTGATGTCTCTATAATCGGAATACCAGCTTGAATAGCCTCTTTCGTGAAAGTCTACGTAGTCATCTGAAAATCCGAGCAGATGATTATATTTTGTGGGAACATACGCTGAGGTGGTCATCTCCTCCGTTATGCAGCAGGTCGTTGACGTTGTTGTCACAGCCTTTGAAGCCTTTTTCAGTGCTGCTGACGCTGAGGTGAGGGTGCTGTCAGCATCGTGTGCAAGCTGCTGAATGGCTGCGGAGATGTCGCTCTGTACCTCATACTCCGCGAGGTACGAAGCATACTCGGCGGCTGCATTTATCTGCTGCGCGGACTTCGGCGGAGCAAGAAACGGCAGCATTGCGAATGCGAGCGCTATTGAAATTAATTTCTTGAATCCCATTGCAATTCCTCCAATATAATGATATAATATAATAGTATAATTACAGTATAGCATTATATAGCGGAAAAGTCAATGAAGGCGTATATAATTAAAATTATTTATTCGTTAACTAAAAATTTACAAGTGCAATTTCTGTAAACTGTTGATTTATATAGAAATGTATGATATAATTATGTCTGTTGAGTGCGCTGAATAGTGCACTGACTGCAGAGATATGCGTTGAAACGGAAGGTTGCTGACGGTTTGTCAGGTAATTTCCGCGGAGTATGTCCGATTTTAAACCGGGCGATTGGGATAACGAACACAGTTTGTGGTTTTTGCTCACGCAGCTTGCGTATGCGTGTACAGACTCTCTTTGTGCGCTTTTATATTCCTGATGACCCGAAAAACTATCGTTTTTCGGCTTTTTTATTCAGAAGAAGTATGAAACACACGGAAACGTGTGACATCCCGAAATTTGTCCCCTGTAAAATATTCCCGAGGAGGCGAAAATAATGGCAGTCAACGAAAAAATCAGATTCAAGGTCAAGGGTTACGATCACGCAACTGTCGATATCGCAGCAGCAAAGATCGTTGAGGCAGCTAAGAGAAGCGGAGCAAGAGTTTCAGGACCTATCCCGCTCCCCACAGACAAGGAAGTTGTTACTATCCTTCGCGCTGTACACAAGTACAAGGACAGCCGAGAGCAGTTTGAGATGAGAACTCATAAGAGACTTATCGATGTTCTCCGTCCTACAGAAAAGACTACAGCAGCTCTTGATAAGCTTGAGCTTCCCGCAGGCGTAGATGTAGTTATGGAGGTCAAGTAAGACCTTAGCCTGAAAATACCGCGTTGGGACGCGGAATGGCGGTAGTCCGCCGGTCAAGTTGATTCACATCAACCAATAACCTATTAGGAGGAAATGCTTTATGCAGAAAGGTATTATCGGCAAGAAGATCGGTATGACACAGATCTTCGACGAAGCAGGTAAAATGATCCCTGTAACAGTTGTTGAAGCCGGTCCGTGCGTAGTCGTACAGAAGAAAACTGTTGAGAACGACGGATACAAGGCTCTTCAGCTCGGATTCGGTGACGTTAAGGTTCAGAGAGTGAACAAGCCCATGAAGGGTCACTTCGATAAGAACGACGTTGCCTGCAAGAAGGAACTCAAGGAGTTCAGACTTGATGATTGTGATTCACTCAATGTTGGTGACATCATAAAGGCTGATACCTTTGCAGTAGGCGATGTAGTAGACGTTGCCGGCACAAGCAAGGGTAAGGGTTACACAGGCGCTATCAAGCGTCACAATCAGCACAGACTCAAGGAAACTCACGGTACCGGTCCTGTTGCAAGACAGGCTGGCTCAATGGGCGCTTGCTCATCCCCTTCAAGAATTTACAAGGGCAAGGGCATGGCTGGTCACATGGGTGCTGAGCGCGTAACTGTTCAGAATCTTGAAGTAGTTAAAATAGACGCAGAGAACAATCTCATCGCTATCAAGGGTGCAGTTCCCGGAGCTAAGGGCAGCATCGTTTATATCGTTGACAGTGTAAAGGCTTGAGGAAGGAGGAAACGTAAATGTCTACAATTTCAGTATATGATATGACAGGCAAGCAGGTTTCAGAGACCGAGCTCAAGGACGAGATCTTCGGAATTACTCCCAATGAAGCCGTTATGCACGCAATGGTAGTTAATTACCTTGCAAATCAGAGACAGGGTACACAGTCAACACTTACAAGAACAGAAGTAAGCGGCGGCGGAAGAAAGCCCTGGAGACAGAAGGGCACAGGTCATGCAAGACAGGGCTCGACACGTGCTCCTCAGTGGGTTCACGGCGGTATCGCTCTTGGTCCTAAGCCCAGAGATTACAGCTATACTCTTAACAAGAAGGTAAGAAGACTTGCAATGAAGTCTGCTCTTTCAACAAAGGTGATCGACAACAACATGATCGTTCTCGATGCACTTGAGCTTGAGGGCTACAAGACAAAGACCATCGTTGAGATGCTCAAGGCACTCGGCGTAGAGGGCAAGGCTCTTATCGTTACAGCTGAGGCTGATTCAAAGGTAGTAAAGAGCGCAGCTAACATCCCCGGTGTTAAGACTGCTGCTGTAAACACTCTTAATGTTTACGACATCCTCAACTATGACAAGTTCATC
>ONNL01000040.1 GCA_900319195.1 uncultured Ruminococcus sp.
GCCATGCTGTCACAGGAGCGTGTGTTATCGAGGTGATACAGGCGCTCATGCTTATGTCTCCCGTGCCGTATATAGAGAAGCGGCTGAGGGAAAAATTCAACCATTAAATTTCGGGGAACTTGATTCAAATGAGTAAAAGACGAAAGGTCAGGACGGACCGTGCTGCAGCAGCTCTGGGAATACTCATTCTGCTCATTGCCGTGCTTGTTTCATGCGCGAGGAGCTGCTCGGACGACGGCGGCGACAAGAAGCAGCACATTAAAAATAAAAAGGCGGCTGTCACCCATGATACTACCGAGGCGACTACCGAGGAGGTAACTACTGCTCCGCTCGTGACCGTGCCGCATAACGACAACGAGCTCATAGAGGGACTTCCGACGTGCAGTGCCTGTGCGGTCTATTCGGTGGACTACGACACGATGCTGTACGAGTGCTACATCGACAAGCAGATAGCTCCTGCGAGCCTCACAAAGCTTCTCACGTCCTGCACAGCTCTCCGATATGCTGACTCGGACGACGTTTTCACAGTCGGCTCGGAGCAGTGGCTCGTGCCCGAAAATTCGAGCCTTGCATTGCTTGCGGAGGGACAGGAGCTCACGCTTCATGACCTCATGTGCGGAATGCTGCTTGCCTCGGGAAACGATGCGGCATACACAACGGCTGTGGGTGTTGCACGTCAGTACAAGGACGACCCGTATCTCTCGGACGACGAGGCAGTCTCAGTTTTCTGTGGATTCATGAACGACTATGCCGCGAGCATAGGCATGACGGGCAGCAGCTTCGTTTCGCCTGACGGCTGGGACAATGATTCGCAGTATTCGACGGTGCACGACCTCATAAAGCTGGCGGCGCACGTACTGACAGTGCCTGAGCTGCGCGAGATAGTCGGGACATACTGCTATTCGACGAATTTCGTTACGGGTGACGCTGCGGAGTGGACTAACTCCAACAAGCTCCTTGACTCCGACGGTCTGTACTTCTGCCCGACGGCAATCGGCATGAAAACAGGCTCGACTGCAAATGCAGGCAGCAATCTCATATCCGCCTTTGAGGAAAACGGTAAAACGTATATAATCGTCGTGGCAGGCTGTACCTCGGACGATGAACGATATGAACTCACACTTGGTCTGCATGACCGATTTATCACACAGTAAGGAGGAAATTATGGCTGTTGAATTCAAAACGACACACGATTTCACCTGTGGTCAGCTTGAGGAGCTCTTCCTCTCGGTAGGCTGGTCGTCCGGAAACTACCCCGATAAGCTCGTGACTGCAATGAAAAATTTCGAGACTGTCATCTCCGCGTGGGACGGCAGCAAGCTCGTCGGCATGATATGCGCTATGGACGACGGTGTGATGAACGCCTATGTCCACTATCTGCTCGTCCGTCCCGAGTATCAGGGCATAAAGATAGGACGCGAGCTGGTCGGCAGAGTAAAGGAGAAGTATAAGGACTATCTGCGGATAGTGATAGTCGCTTACAACAAGGAAATGAACTTCTACGCAAATTGCGGATTCAAGAGGGCAGAGGACTCAAGCCCGATGTTCATTACCTCGCTCTGGACGTAAGGAGGAGCTATGGACGCTGTCTGGGTGAAAATGTATGAGGCGGCGAAGGCTGTCCTCGCTCCGAGGACGATCTCCGAATATGTCACCGCCGGGGATGTAAGCGCCGCAGTTTTAAGCAAGTCCGGAAGGATCTATACGGGCGTGTGCATCGACACCTGCTCGACGCTCGGTATCTGTGCCGAGAGAAACGCTGTTTTCAATATGATAACGAACGGCGAACATGAGATAGCGCGGGTGCTGTGTATCCCGCCCAATGATGGCAAGGGAGCACCCTGCGGAGCCTGCCGCGAGCTTATGGTGCAGCTAATGCCGCAAAGCTATAAGGACATCGAGATAATGCTCGATTACAGTGCGGACAAAGTAATTACCCTCGGCGAGCTGACTCCCGAGTGGTGGATAGATTATTGACAGGAAGGTAAAGTGCAATGATAAAAGTAGATATGAACGACCTCGACCGCTTCTTCAAAAAGAGCGAGCTTATCCCTGCGATATGCTATGAGGTCAACACCAAAACAGTGCTCATGCTTGCGTATATGAACAAGGAGAGCCTGAAAAAGACGCTTGAAACGGGCTATACATGGTTCTGGAGCCGTTCAAGACAGAAATACTGGAACAAGGGCGAATCGTCGGGACACGTACAGAAGGTCGTTTCGATCTACGGCGACTGCGATGATGATACCCTGCTTGTTAATGTCGAGCAGACGGGCGTTGCCTGTCATACGGGAAGCTACAGCTGCTTCTTCAACGAAATATATAATAATGAGGAGAATGAATAATGACAGTTTATCATGAGATCTTTGAGGTGCTCAAGCAGAGAAAAAAGGACTTCGACGAGGGACAAGCTCCCGAGAAATCATACACCTGCTATCTCTATGAGAAGGGTGTGGACAAGATATGCAAGAAGGTCGGTGAGGAGGCTGCCGAGACTATTATCGCGGCGAAAAACGGCGACAATGACGAGCTCATGAACGAGATAAACGACCTTCTCTATCACGTAATGGTGCTCTGTGTAAATCAGGGACTCGAGTGGTCTGACGTTGAAAAGGTGCTCGACGAGAGAAACGAAAAGATAGGCAATCTCAAGCAGTTCCACACAACAGACAAGAACTCGTGAGGTAGCATTTTCGGATATAATAAAAAACTGCTGTCCGCCCTGTATTCAGGCGGCAGCAGTTCTTTTTTGCATAATATGTATAATTATTCGGGAAGCTCCACAGGAGCATCAGCAGCATTCTTGCGGACACTCTCAACACCATTCTTGCAGCTGTCAAGCTTCTTGTAGCCTTCACTCACTGCGATGGTCTGTCCATTTCTTGCTTTAAGGCGGAATCTGAATTCGCCGGCCTTATCGGTGTATATCTCGAATTTAGGATTGGTCTCTGTTTTGAAGCCCTCAACGGTCTGGTCCTCTAAGTTGGCAACAGGAGCATTCTTAGAAACGCTCTCAACGCCGTTTTTTACGCTTGCAAGGGTGTTGTAGACCTCGCCGCCCGTTGCGATTATTTCCCCGTTTGATGCCTTCAGACTGAATGTAAAGCCTGTTTTAGTTTCCTTGATGACAAATTTTCCCATGATTTTCACACCTTTCTGAAATTATAGCTTAAAAACTATATCTTTATTATATATATTTCATTGCGATTTGTCAATATCTTTTCTATATTTTTGTGAAAAAATAAAAAAATTTTGCATACTGTTGCAATTTGCGCGAAATTGTGGTAAAATATAACTGAGCAGACTATGCGGCAGCGGAAACGTTTTAGTTTACGAGGAAAGTCCGGGCACCACAGAGCAAGGATAACTGCTAACAGCAGCCGAGGGCGACCTTAGGGCAAGTGCAACAGAGATATACCGCCTCTTTTGAGGTAAGGGTGGAAAGGCGAGGTAAGAGCTCACCGGAGCACAGGAGACTGTGCTGCCATGTAAACCCTATCCGGTGCAACGTCTATTGGTGTTGTGTATCAACGTCGGCTCGGCGGATGCACAGCAATGACGGCTTGAGCATATCGGCAACGGTATGAGTAGATAAATTGCCGCACTCGACAGAACCCGGCTTATCGGTCTGGTCACTTTATTATGGATTTTGCCCCATATGACACACAGTTTCATTGAAAGGTCTCGTGTACCTTTCTGTGTGTCATATGGGGCAAATTTTTTGACAGCCTTTTCCGTCAATTCTTATTGTTTTTGATTTTCTGTTCAAGCTCCTCAAGCTGTTCACGGAAGGACTTCCGCGTGAATGTGAGCTTCGGGAATGCCTTCTGGAGTCTCCTGCTCTCGAAGGAGCGCTTCTCGAGAATCTCCCTGTACTTAGCCTTCAGCTCGTCATACTTGACACGCTGTTCGGCAGACCATTCCTCGTATTTACGACGGTTTTCGGCAGCTTTTGCGTCGTACTTCTCGCGCAGTTCGTCGGACTTCTCCGAGATCTCCTTTTTCGCCGTCATGAAGTTCTCGACACCATTGAACAGCTTCTCGCCCGCAGCGTCGGATATTTTCCTCATCTCGTCGGATATGTCCGCAAGCAGAAGCACACGCTTCTTGATATGGACGATAGCAAGCACTGTGATAACGAGGTCGCTCGCAAATCCGACCATGAAAACGCTTATCAGCACAACTCCGAGCTTGTGGGGGATACGTTCCACAAAGCGCTGTGTTACGGGGAAAATGAGCCTTACTACCACGAGACAGGCAACTCCCCACAGGAGCGAGAATTTAAGGCAGATATAACCGCCGAGGTTGAATTTCTCCTCGGAGTAGTCCCACCAGTGAGCGTGGAATATCTTTTCAAGCAGGAAGCCTGTGACAAGCTCAAGTACCGTCGTGAGAATGACCGACCCGATGTACAGTATAATGAGGTCGTTTTTGAGCGGTTCGAGCGTAGCTGTTACAATCAGCACTCCCACGCCATATATTGGGCAGTAGGGACCGTTCAGAAAACCGCGGTTGATAAACCTTGCGTGCTCGACCGCCTGATACACTACCTCAAGGCACCACCCGAGGAATGCATATATCATGAAGTACCAGAGCAGCTCATATACCGAATGGACTATACCTCACACCTCCATCAATAGCCGAGCTCTTCCCCGACGAGTATCACCTTTATGCGTCCCTTATGGCGCTGTTTCGCGGAGATAAGGTAGTTGCAGCAGATGCGTGCGTCACTTCCGCAGCCGTCTGTGTACTGCCTTCCGTCGTCGCTAATGGACATACATTCGCCCTTTTCCTTGCAGTAGGTGTCGCAGTCAAGGCGAAGGCAGTTTGCGGGAGCGGCAATGGTCTTAACACGGTCAGCGGCTTCGTCGAGGTCACGTACTATCTTGTTGTAGCCTGCAATTATTATGACGGACTTCGGACCGAATGCGATAGCGGCGATACGGTTGCTGTTGCCGTCAACATTGTAGAGCACGCCGTCCTCGGTGACAGCATTGGTGCTCGAGATGAAAACGTCCGCGGAAAATGCCTTGATATAGAGCTCCGCGACCTCCTCGGGAGTCATCTTTGAGCGGTCAAGGTAGTTGTAATCGGGACTTGCGAGAAGCTCGGGGAGCCCACACTCCTTCATGGTCATAGTACCGCCGTTTGTGACGGTGCTGCCCTTGGGGATGAGCTTCTTCACGATGTCAGCAACGTCGTCCTTTGTGGGAGCGAAGTAGAATTCCATGTTGTTCCTTTTGAGGTTCTCGCCCACGCGCTCTATCCTTTTCTCGATAACTGCTTTAACATTATTGTCCATAAAAACACCTCCAAAAAATAAGTATGCGGAACAGCTTGTCCCGCATACGTTTTTATAATTTAAGCCTTACCAATTATGCCCTCTCGGGTTCAAGCACCGCATAGTTGCCTTCGGTACGCTTGTAAACTACGTTTACGTCGCCCGTATTTGCATTTGTGAACATGAAGAAGTTATGTCCGAGCATATTCATCTGGAGAATAGCCTCGTCCTCTGTCATGGGGCGCATTGTAAACTTCTTGTGGCGGATAACATCATAGTCGTCATTTTCTGGAACATTGTCAGCGAACTGCTGCTTGAAAGCGGTGTCCTTGAGCTTTTTCTCGATTTTGGTCTTGTTGCGGCGGATCTGTCTGATGATCTTATCTATAGCGTCGTCAAGGGCAGCATTCTTGTCCTCAGCGCTGCGTTCTGCACGGTAAATCATGCTGTTGTACTTAACAGTAAGCTCGAGCACGATCTGATTTTTAAGTTCTGAAATAACTACCTTTGCGTTTGCATCATCTCCGAAGAATTTTCCAAGTTTTTTGTCGATACGCTCCTGAGCGTGATCTGAGAAGTTCTGTGGTATCTGCATTTTTTTAGCTGTGATGGTTGTTTTCATATATTAGTCCTCCTTAGAACTTGAGTTATGGGAGAGGGGGTTCCTCATCTCATGGTTATATTATACCACAATCATATAGAAATTACAATAGATTTTCTACATCTTTGTTAATTTCTAACAACTAAAATTTGACATTTTGTGCATTCTGACAATGATGCTGTATGGTGTTGACTTGAAATCGCGGCAGCTCCTACACCTTCTCTTCTACTCGAAAATACTCTATTTTAGGCTTTTATGTATCAGTTATCCGCTTTTAGCGCATCAAGGAGAGTCTTGGCGATCTGTTCAGAGGTGAGGGGAGTGGAATTCCTATCCTCAAGCACCACGCAGAAAGCTATCGGGAAGGAGCTGTCGTCCACGAATCCGACGAGCAGGGAGTTCTCCTTATCGCCGTTATCGACCTGAGCTGTACCGCTCTTTATACCCACATTATAGCCGAGAATGCTGTTGTAGTGGTCAGCACCGTTTGTGAGGAGCATCTGCTTCATGGTAGCGGCAGTGTCCGTGGAAAAGAGACTGTCGCTGAATTCGGTCTCCGCGGTGTAGGAGTCCTTACCCTTTACCGATGTCACGCGGCTTATGAGGTGCGGCATGGTCATTTTCCCCGTACCGTTGGCAATGGCGCTTTGCCACATCATGAGCTGTATGGGACTTACAAGTGTGTCGCCCTGACCGATACATCCCCACTGAGTAGCAAATTCCGTCGGGTCGTTGAGCGTGGTCGAAGCCGTTTCGCACTCGATACCGTCGATGTCGATATAGGTATCGTCAGCGCCGTTGAGCGCATATCCGAGCTTGGTGTACTCCTTCTTGACCTTTGAGAGCGGCATATCGCTGTCCTCGATGAGCTGTGCGAACCACGGATTACAGCTGTTTTCAAGCGCCTGCTGGACATTCTGTGTGCCGTGACCGTAGATGTTGTGGCAGTCGATCTCCTTGCCGCTCAGATTGTAGTAGACTCCCGAGCAGTTGAAGCTCTTGCTGAAAAGCTTGTCCGCACCCATTATCTCGAGTGCGCTTATCAGTGTGGACACCTTCTGCGTCGAGCCCGGGACAGTCCTGAACATCGGCTTTGAAATGAGTGTGCCGTTGGGGAAGCTTGCAAGGTCGTCGTAGCCCTTGGTGACATCGAGGTTTGGGATGCTCGTGCAGAGCAGTATCTCGCCCGTCTTGTAGTTATACGCGACAGCACAGCCGTCGTGACCGCCGTAGATGTCATACACGGTGCGGTTAGCCTTGTGGTCGAGAGTGGTGTATATCGCCGCCTCGCCGTTCTTTTCGACAAGTCCGTCGTTGAAGCTGTAATTGTTCAGCAGGTCAATGTTCTTTGCGACGAGCGTGTTCGACATCTGTCCCTCGTCGTCACCGATGAGGTTTCCAACGTCCGTGAGATAGCCGTCGGGGAAAGCGTTTTCGCCCGAGCCGTCAAAGAGTATATCACCGTTTCTGTCATAGACGTTGCCGAGACTGTGCTCCTCGGCGTACATCATATACTTCGGGGATTCATTCCTCAGCTTGACCACCAGCACTGCCATTCCCGCGATAAACGCGAGGATAGTGAGGCTTATGAGGTGCTGGGAGCGTTTTGTACTTTTCATTGCATTTCACTCCGTATCGGTACTGGTCTTTTTCTTTCGGCTTTTGGCGGTCTGAGGTCCGGATTCTGCGAAGCCATGAGCATTCCCACCATGAAGCCGCTCGTCATCATGGAGCTTCCGCCCGTTGAGATGAACGGTATCGTGACTCCGGTGAAGGGGATAAGGTTGCACGAGCCGAAGATGTTGAGCGCAGTCTGTACTGTTATTGCCGCACAAATACAGCTCACCATTGTTGCATGGAAGTATGAGCGCGGCGGATTGATAAGCGGTACAGCGAGGATTATCAGTATCACGAGTATCATCATCAGCGCGTAGAGAAGTCCCCATTCCTCGCTGACTGTCGCAAATACAATATCGTTTTCGTGAGCGAATACACTGTGCAGGTCGCCCATTCCGGGACCGCGTCCCATCCAGCTTCCCTTTGCGATACCGATGAGAGCGCGTGACTGCTGCCAGCCGTTGCCGTTAACGTCGCTCCAGATGTCCGAGTGAAGTCTGTCCTGAACGTATGCGGGAGCAAATTTCAGAGCAACTGCCGCCGCTGCTATGACCGCTGCTGCTGCCGCAATGAGAGTCTTTTTCGAGAACTTTGCCCTCGGGTAGCATATCCTGAGCAGGAAGCCTGCCGCGTAGATACCTGCGAATGTCGGGAGACTTCCGAGGTCTCGGCACCACCACTGCAAAAAGCAGATGGCGAAGAAAATGCCGAGGACTATGAGGTTGTCCCACACGACGTTGAACATGAGGAGCTTGTGCTTTTTCATCTGCTCACCGACGGTCGTTGCACACGCGAGGGCAAACAGCGGCTTTATGAATTCCGAGGGCTGAATCGTTATGGGACCGAGCGATATCCAGATGCTTCTGCTGCCTGTGAGCGTGAGGATAGCGACCGTGAGTACGCCTATCCCTGCGTATATCCACAGCTTGTGGGAGGCGAGGCGTTTGTGGTCGCGGCAGAGGTGGTATCCGAGCCTGCTTGCGATAAGTGCGGCAATGCAGGTAATGTAGTGTTTTTTATCGAGCTCCACTCCGCCGAAGCAGGACTGGAAGATGACGCTCATGTTGAGTATAAGTATCAGCAGGAAGCTGAGTGCGAATGTCTTTTGCTTGAAAAAGAGCATGGCGATGTACCATACGAAGTCGAGCAGAATGACTGCTCCGCCGAGCAGAAGCACGTCCGAGGGGGAGTCGTATTTGCCGTTCACCCAGATATTTGCGAGCATTGCGAGGTGAGCGACGGTCACAAAGATACAGGAGAAAAAGTATGAAATAGGATTCTCAGTCATGCTCCTCACCCCTTCTGAAAATAAGTCTGCTCGAGCCGACCGACAGCACGTCGCCGTTTCTGAGAACAGCGTGTTTTACGAGCATTCCGTTTACGTATACACCCGATTTCGAGTCCATATCGGTGATAGTCCAAGCGTTTCCCGAGAAAGTGAGAATGGCGTGATATCGGGAAACAGAGGGGTCGGGGAGTCTCACGTCCGCAGAAGCGTGCCTGCCGATTATTACCTCGTCGCAGCTCAGCGGATAGAGCGTTTCGTTCACCGCGAGGACCATTCCGCCCGTCATTTTTGCCCAGTTTTTGCGTGATGTACGCTTTTCCGCATATGCAGTCATTATGAGGACAAACGCACATATATCGAGAGCCGCCGCGGCTATCGCGCACAGCAGCATATTATATTTTTCCAAGCCTTTACCTCCGTGAAATTTGTTTTTATCAAAGACAAAACTAATTATAACACATATTAAAAAAAATAGCAAGTGTCGCGGTAAATAGCTGATGATAATTCACCTCCGACACGAGCAGGGCATAGAAAAGCCGAAGTCAATGCTTCGGCTTCTTTTTGTTAGCTTTTGTCAGTGCTCACTCTTTGTCCTGAGCTTCTGTTGTATCCGCAGTCTCAGTCGCCTCGGGAGCTTCCTCATTGCTTTCAATGTCGGTGAGCTCGCCCTTCATGAGCTTTTCAAAGTCGGGACCGTCAATTTTTTCGTGCTTCAGCAGATAGGCTGTGAGAAGCTCCATTTTGTCCCTGTGAGTGTTGAGTATATCCTTGCACTCAGCATAGGCATTCTGGATTATCTCCTGGATCTCCTTGTCTATCTTAGCGGCAACAGCCTCGCTATAATTTCGCGTGTGACCGTAATCCTTGCCGAGAAATACCTCGTCGCTGTCTGAGCCGTATACCACATTTCCGAGCTCCTCAGAGAAGCCGTAGCGTGTGACCATTTTCCTTGCCGTCGAGGTAGCACGCTCGATGTCGTTTGAAGCGCCCGTGCAGATGTCGTCGAGGAAGATCTCCTCAGCGGCACGTCCGCCGAGCATCATAACAATGCTCTCTCTCATCTGATTGCGAGAAACGTGCATATCGTCGGTATCGGGACGGGTAACGGTAAGTCCTGCCGCCATGCCGCGCTGTATGATCGTGACCTGATGTACCTTGTCCTGAGTGGGCAGGTAGTAGGCGGCAACAGCGTGACCTGATTCGTGGTAAGCTGTGACCTTCTTGTCGTGGTCTGTAACAAGTCTCGATTTCTTCTCGGGACCTGCAATAACCTTGAGAGTAGCCTCCTCGATGTCAGCCTCGGTGATAGCCATTCTGTTGTTCCTTGCGGCAAGCAGAGCGGCTTCATTCAGCAGGTTTTCGAGGTCTGCACCTGTAAATCCCTGAGTAGTCTGAGCGATTATCTTGAGGTCAACATCGGGACTGAGCGGCTTGTTCTTCGAGTGAACCTTGAGTATCTCCTCACGTCCCTTGACATCGGGATAGCCTACAACGACCTGTCTGTCGAAGCGACCAGGGCGGAGAAGAGCAGGGTCAAGAATGTCGCGTCTGTTTGTAGCAGCGATGACGATAACGCTCTCGTTGCCTGTAAATCCGTCCATTTCAACGAGGAGCTGATTGAGTGTCTGCTCACGCTCGTCGTGACCGCCGCCGAGACCAGCGCCTCTGTGACGACCGACAGCGTCTATCTCGTCGATGAAGATGATAGCGGGAGCGTGCTTCTTAGCCTGGTCAAACAGGTCGCGCACACGGGAAGCGCCGACACCAACGAACATTTCAACGAAGTCCGAGCCGGAAATTGGGAAGAACGGCACTCCTGCCTCGCCTGCAACAGCTCTTGCAAGGAGGGTCTTACCTGTTCCGGGAGGTCCGAGAAGGAGAACTCCCTTCGGCACCTTGGCACCGATATCCGTATATTTGTTGGGGTTCTTGAGGTAATCGACTATCTCCTGAAGCTCCTGCTTTTCCTCATCGGCACCTGCAACGTCCTTGAAGGTAGCCTTTCTTGTGCTCTCATGAGTGCGGAGATTAGCCTTTCCGAAGGAGGTGTACTTGCCACCCGAGTTCTGCTTCATCATGAAGTAGAGTATCGCAATGCCAAGCAGTACGGTGAGTACGACGGGTATCAGCGAGTAGAGCCAAGTCCTGTCGGTTATCTTGATATAGTTCTGAACGAGCTTTTCGTTCGGGTATTTTTCGTTGTATTCGCGGCGGTAGTCCTGAGTCTCGTCGATGAAGATAGACACATTCGGGACCTCATAGGTCTGTTCCTTGTCCTCACCTCTGAGCTTGTAGGTCATCTCACCTGTGCCGAGGTCAATTTCGTATTCCGCGACCTCGTAGTTGTCGAAATGCTCCATTATCTCGTTGTATGTGACCTTATCCCTGCCTGCGTTCATCTTGGAGGAGATGAAGTAAATGCAGCCGATAGCCAGCAGGATAACAAGCAAATAGCTTATAATACCGTGATTCCTTCTTGGTGACAAATTATCCACTCCGTTCAATTCTGTGAGCCGCCCGCTGAGCGCCCACTCTTACTTGTTTTCTATTGTTATCGCCAAAAGCTTTTTTGTCGATCTATCGGGGACTGTGCGGTCTGCAATGCCGATACCCTCCGCGAGAATAGTTCCCTCGCTGTCGGACAGAAAATGCAGTCGTCCGCGCTTTTCGGGAGGTATCTTCTCATTGATGAGCTTCTTCACACTTGATGTGAAGCTCCTGCTGCTGAGCCGTATCCTGTCGCCGTTTCTGCGGTTTCTGAGCACAATTCCACCTTTAATTTTACCATAGTCAAGAATATAATATGTTAAATTTTTGTGAACAGATTGAAATTTCTCCAATTCATCACACAAAATAAGTTCACAAACGACTTTTTTGTCGGGAAATATCGAGTTCTCCCCGATAATAAGCTCTTTTTCGAGCATGAGCGGAGCCGTGTCCGCCTCGATTTTCATGAGCTTTGCACATTTCCCGTCCGAGATAAAGTAAATATCTCCCGAGATGTTGTATTTTCCGCCGTTTACGGTGATGCTGTCAAGCTCGGTGAGCCTGTCGCTCGAATAGGGCAGGGAGTGCTCCGTGAGCAGCCTTGCGATACATCTGCGCCTGATAACATCGGGATAGAAGTTCAGACCGCTGAACGTATCACTTACGCGCCTGCAATCCTCCATAGCCTCGTCGGTCATTCTCTCAATAAGAGCATTTTCCGTCCTCAAAGCGTCTATCGACTTCACCGAAGTCTCGACCACCGATGGATTTATGTCCCTGAGGACCGGGATTATCCTGTGGCGGATCTTGTTTCGTGTGCAGTCGTCGATGAGGTTGGTGCTGTCGGTGACGAAGTCCTGACCACGCTCACGCAGAAATTCCTCGATCTCACGGCGGCTGACCGCAAGGAGCGGTCTGATTATGCTGTCTCTTTTCGGCGGAATACCTGCGAGACCCTTGAGTGCCGAGCCTCTTGCGAGATTGAGTATCACCGTTTCGAGATTGTCGTCGGCGTTGTGAGCTGTCGCAAGGAGCTTACCCTGCGTATTATCGGCAAATGCCCTGTATCGAAGTACACGCGCAGCCTCCTCGGTTGAGAGTCCCTTTTCCACGGCATAGCTTCTGACGTCGCATGACACCGCAGTAAACGGCACTCCGAGATGCTGACAGAGCTCGCGGCAGAACTGCTCATCGCGGTCACTTTCGGCTCCGCGGAGCTGATGATTCACATGGAGCGCCTCGACGTTTATCCCGAGCCGTTCACTCAGCTCCCTCAGTGAGAGCAGGAGAGATACGCTGTCCGCTCCGCCAGAAAGTCCTGCAACTACCGTATCACCGAGCTTTATGAGCTGATTTTCAGTTATGAAGCTGTAAATTTTATCAAGCATATCACATATCCGAAGGCGGCTCGCTCATTTCGGGATCCGAGAACCTCGTGAACTTGCCGTTCCATACGAGCTGCACCGTTCCAGTTTCGCCGTGACGATTCTTAGCCACGATACATTCCGAAATATTGGGGCGCTCGCTCTTTTTATCATAGTAGCCCTCGCGGTAGAGGAAGAGAACGATGTCCGCGTCCTGCTCGATAGAGCCCGATTCACGAAGGTCCGAGAGGAGCGGTCGCTTGTCGGGACGGCTCTCAACTGCTCGGGAGAGCTGTGAGAGGAGTATAACGGGGACGTTCAGTTCCTTTGCGAGAATTTTTATCTGTCTTGTAATTTCCGAAATTACGACAACTCGGTTGTCGGATTTCGACGCGGAGTTCATGAGCTGTAGGTAGTCGATGATGACGAGACCGAGGTTTTTTGTTCGTCTGAGCTTCGCCTTCATCTGCTGTACAGTGATGTTTGCCGTGTCGTCGATGTAGATGTTGAGCGTCGAGAGGTAGCCTGCGGCAGTCGCAAGATTTACCCATTCGTCGCCGTTTATGCGTCCGTTTCGGAGCGACTGCGACTCGACCCTCGCCTCAGACGAGAGTATTCGTGTAGCTATCTGCTCCTTGGACATTTCGAGGTTGAATACCACGACCTCCGCCTGTCTTGACTTTGCGACGTTTACCGCGATATTCATGGCAAACGAGGTCTTTCCCATACCGGGACGTGCGGCGATTATGATGAGGTCGGACTTGTTAAGTCCCGAGGTTATGGTGTCAAGCAGAGAGAACCCCGACCTTGCTCCGACGTACTTGTCCTTGTCGGGACCCGATATCTTGGCGATACGGTCGTATGCCTCTGCAATTGCCTCTGATATGGGGACAAGTCCGCGTATGTCGCGTCCCTGTCTGATGTCGTAAATTTTCTGCTCGGCTGAGTCAAGCAGGAGAGCCGCGTCGTGCTCGCCCGACTGTACCTCCTCAAGTATCGCCCTTGAAGCGATGCCGAGTGAGCGTATGAGGTACTTTTCCTCGACTATCGAGCAGTAGCTTGAAACATTCGCGGCAGTCGGCAGAGTGTCGGCAATTTCCGCGAAATAACGCCTTCCTTCAACACTTGTCGAGAAGATGTGCTCCTTCTCCGACTCGTTGAGCACGGTGATAACGTCGATAGGCTCGCCGGTAGTGAAAAGCCTTACGATTATCTCGAAGATCCTCTTGTGCTGCGGACTGTAAAAGTGGTCGGGCTTAATGTGCTCCAGCACCTCAGAGATGACCGAAGGGTCGGCAAGTATCGAGCCTATGACACCCTGCTCGGCTTCAATGCTGTGCGGAAGCTCTCGCGCTGATAACGCAAAATTCTCGTCCATCAGCTCAGCCCTCAACGACCTCTACGTCTATCTTCTCCGAGATACCTGCCGTGAACTTCACGGTAGCAGTGTATGAGCCGAAATTCTTGATGTCGCCTGCTGTGACGATTTTCTTCTTGTCAGTCTCAACGCCGAACTGCTCCTTCACAGCCTCGGCAATACTTGCAGTTGTCACTGAGCCGAAAAGCTTTCCGTTATTGCCTGCTTTTGCCTTTATTACGACCTTTGCGCCCTTGAGCTTGGCTGCACTTTCCTTAGCGGCAGCAATTTCGAGGTCGAGCTTGTGCTGTGCTGAGGACTTCTGTGCCTCGAGCAGATTCATGTTGTTGTTTGTAGCTTCAACGGCAAGTCCCTTGGGAAGAAGCATATTTCTTGCATATCCGTCCGAAACATTCTTAATTTCGCCCTTTTTGCCCGAGCCTTTAACGTCCTTGAGAAAAATTACCTTCATATCAATTATCCTTTCGCATTGTTTCCGCTCTGGTCCTCGCGTTCTTCAATTGCCTTCACGAGCATTTTTGAAGCGTCTCTGAGCGTTATTCCTTCAAGCTGAGCCGCAGCCATTGTCTGATGACCGCCGCCGCCGAGTGATTCCATTATTACCTGCACATTCACTGCACCGAGCGAGCGTGCCGAAATATTGACTGTTGAGCCTGTTTTATAGAGTACGAATGAAGCGTCAACATTGCTAATGCCGAGGAGGTCGTCTGCGGCCTGCGGAGCAACGAGACGTATGTCGTCCGATTTGAAGTCGGCAACAGCGACCGCACATCTTCCGTGTATATTAGCCGAAGCGACTATCTGCGTCTTGCGCCTGTATGAGTCGATCGAGTCCGCAAAGAGCGACTTTACCCTTACCGTGTCTGCGCCGAGCTTTTTGAGGCTTGCAGCTGCTTCAAAGGTACGCACACCCGTCCTCATGACGAAATTCTTCGTATCGAGGGTGATGCCTGCAAGCAGAGCGTCCGCGCAGCAAGGCGGTATCTTTGCCGAGTCGTCTTTGAATCGGAAATACTCGATGAGCTCCGTAACCATTTCCGAAGCTGACGAAGCGTGCGGTTCATGGCAGAAAATGACGGTGTTGTCGATGAAGTTGACCGACTTTCTGTGGTGGTCGATAACTACGACCTGCTTCGCCTTTTCATAGAGCTTGCGGCTCTCGATGTAATCGCGGTTGTGGGTGTCAACGATTATCAGCAGGTCGTCGGGCTCGATGTCGAGCTCTGCCTCCTGCGGCGAGATAAAGAGCTCCCTATCGGTCTCTCTCTCGACTATGTCAATGAGTGCCTTTCCGAGACTCTTTTCGCGGTCTATCGGAATGAAGACCTCCTTGCCGAGAAGCGTGACAGCTCCTGCAAGACCGCTTGCCGCGCCGATAGCATCAAGGTCGGAGAAGCGGTGACCCATTATGTATATCCTGTGCGAGTTTTCAATGAGGTCCTGAAGCGCGTTTGCGATAACTCTCGTCTTGGAGCGTGAGCGGACCTCCACTCCTCCCGAAACACCGCCGAAGAAGCGGTATCCGTTGTCCGTTTTTATTACAGCCTGATCGCCGCCGCGTCCGAGCGCCATGTCGAGACACTGCATAGCAAATCTCTCGCTCTCCTCAAGTGAGGACGCGCCGTGACCTACACCTATCGAGAAGGTGAGGGGATACTTGCCCGAGATCCTTATATTACGCGCCTCGTCCAGTATCTTGAACTTGTTTTCCACGATCTTCCTGAGCTTGCCTGTCTCAATGACTGCATAGAATGAGTTGGCTGAGGTCTTTTTGATGAAGCCGCCCGTGCCCTTCATGAAGTTTTCTATGAGCTCCTCGGTCTTTACGGAAGCCTGAGCCTTTTCGCTCTCCTTGGCATTCTGCATGATGTCGTCGTAGTTGTCGATGTTTATGACAACTACACTCGGGCGCGAGTCCTCAAATTTCAGCTTCATGCTGAAATAATCGGTATCGTCGTGGAAATACAGCACAGTGAAGGCAATGTCGTTCTTCACGAATTTTTCCGCAGCGACTCTGAATACGCCGCCGTTGAGCTGACAGAGTGCCGAGCCGTTCTCCTCAACAGTCTTCATGTCTATCTTGACGAGCGTGTTGAGTGCTATTCCGTAGACGTCCTGACCGAGTCCTATCTTTTCCGAGAACATCTGATTGTACCACACGAGCCTTCCCTCACCGTCGATAACGGCAACAGGCGCAGGCAGGGAGTTCATATACTCCGCCGCCGAGCTTTCAAGGTGAGCGTTCATGCGCGAGATATGCCGCATGGAGTTTGAAGTGTATACAAAGAAGAAGATTATACAGCCAGCCGCGAGCATAAGTGCAGGTATCAGGCAGAAGAGACCTATCTGGTCGTCGTAGTGCATGAGCAGCAGAGCAGAAGCCGAAATATCGGCAAGCAGCAGCAGGTGCATTATCAGGAAAAGAACAGGAAACTTGTTTTTCATTCAGGCATCTCCTCTCGTAAAAATAAAAGGAAAAATCAGGGGAAAACAGTTTCGGCGGTCTGCGGAACAGCGGTCAGCACAATGCTGACTGCCCGTGATCACTGAAAAGAGCAGCCCTGTAAAAAAATCAGATGACAGGGGACTTATCAGGTCTCCATTATAATAGGCAGTATCATAGGACTGCGCTTTGTTTTCTGGTAAATAAAGTCCGAGAGCGAATCGCGGAGCTTGCCCTTGAGGGTGTTCCACTCGCGCATTTCCGCTGCTGAGCAGTTTGCAAGGGTATCCGAGAGCACATCTCTTGCCTCGACCATGAGCTCCTCGGATTCACGCACGTATACAAATCCGCGCGAGATTATATCGGGACCTGCAACGAGCTGATTCGACGCACGGTTGATACCGATAACGATGATGATAAGACCGTCCTGAGCGAGATGCTTTCTGTCTCTGAGGACGATAGAGCCGACATCTCCTACACCGAGACCGTCAACGAGCACACGACCTGCGGGTACCTGTGATATAACGCCTATCTTGGTGCCGTCTGTCTCGATAACGTTGCCGATTGAGCCGATGATGATGTTCTCGGGAGGAATGCCCATTTCAAGAGCAAGACCTGCGTGCTTCTTGAGGTGCTTGTATTCACCGTGAACGGGAATGAAGAACTTCGGGCGTGTCAGTCCGAGCATTACCTTGAGCTCCTCCTGACAAGCGTGACCCGATACGTGTACCTCGTACATCTTCTCGTAGATGACCTCAGCTCCCGATTTGAGAAGCTCGTTTACAACTCGTGTAACGTATTTCTCGTTGCCCGGGATTGGAGTTGCGGATATGATGATGAAATCGTTGGGCGTGATGTTGACTTTCTTGTGGTCGTTCATAGCCATGCGCGTGAGTGCGGACATAGGCTCGCCCTGACTTCCTGTTGTTATAAGTACTATCTTTTCATCGGGGAAGCGGTTCATTTCCTCGATGTCGATGATGAGCTTTTCGGGTACATGGAGGTATCCGAGCTCTATCGCGGTGTTCACGACAGTTATCATGCTCCTGCCGAAAACAGCTATTTTACGCTTTGTCTGCACAGCAAGGTCGATGATCTGCTGAACTCTGTGAATGTTCGACGAGAATGTTGCAATGATTATTCTCTTGCCCTCGCCCTGCTGGAAGAGCTTCTCGAAGGAGCCGCCGACAGTCCTCTCGGAGTGAGTATACCCGGGTCTTTCGGCATTTGTGGAGTCCGCCATAAGTGCGAGCACTCCGCGGCTTCCGAGCTCACCGAAGCGTGCAAGGTCGATGATGTTGCCATCAATGGGTGTGAAGTCTATCTTGAAGTCGCCCGTGTGGACGATAATTCCCGCAGGAGTGTGTATTGCCATTCCGACAGCGTCGGGAATGGAGTGGTTGACCTTGATGAATTCAACAGCCATACAGCCGAGCTTTACGGTCTTTTTCGGCTCGATGACGTTGAGCTGCACCTTGCCGTAGAGTCCCTGCTCGCGCAGCTTGCCCTCGATCAGAGCGACTGTGAGCCTTGTCGCATAGACAGGCACGTTCACCTTTTTAAGAAGGTACGGCAGACCGCCGATATGATCCTCGTGACCGTGAGTTATAACGATACCGCGTATCTTGTCGCGGTTGCGTTCAACATAGGTAAAATCGGGAATAACGATGTCAACACCGGGCATATCAGCGTCGGGGAAGGAGAGTCCGCAGTCGAGAATGAACATATCATTCGCGCACTCGAAGATAGTCATGTTCTTGCCTATCTCGTTAAGTCCGCCGAGCGGGATTATCCTTACGGGAGTCTTTCTCGATTCTCCGCGCGGCTGTCTTGTCCTCTCAGACCTTACAGCAGGTGCCGATGTCTCTTTCTTGGCTGTCTGCTGGGATTTGCTTGCAGAGGGACGTCTTTTGTAGGTCCTCTTCTGCTGAGTCTGACCTGTTGGTTTTTTGTTGTTGTTTTTTTCTTTTTCGTTCACTAATAAGCCTCACTTTCAGGTGGGACGGCATACCGTAACGGACGGCAGACCGCCTGTGAAAAAACGTGTGAAGGCAGTGGAATGACGTGAGCAGCGGCAGTTGAGCAAAAATTAAAATATTTAAGCTTCAGAGCGGTCACAGCCGCCCTGACGGTCCGAATGCACCAACGTACAAGCCGATAAAATGGGCAAAGGTGCAGAGAATGACCGCATATTGAGATGTCGCCGTGATGAAATATCCACAGCCGTTTTGTTTTAAGGTATCGGGCAGCAGCCCATGGTACCAATATATCTTATAATGGCGTGACCGCCAATAAAGCCGTAAAACAGGGGAGTGTCCGAGTGATTAGGTTGAAAAACGGACGTTCCCGAAAATTATATACATATATTATTATACAAAAATTTTCTCGGTCTGTCAATAGAAAAAAGGAGCGCGGCGAAATATTGTAGAAAACAGATAGAAATTCCCCGAATATCTGTCAAAAAATTAACAGCCGTTGCTCAGTCTCCTCAGCTTCTCTGCCCATTCGGTGCACAGCTCCGCCGCCGCCTCGACGGAAAACGCCTGTGCTGCGAGTGAGACCCTGTTTCGTCCACTTCGGGTCACGGTAATGCGACCGCTGTTGTCAAGGATAGTCTTACCGCAGGGGATGTCGTCGGTCACATTCAGCGCTATATCGCGCTTTGAGGTCGCAAAACTGGGTAGCTCCCTTACCGCGTCAAGAAAGTCACCGCGCCTCTGTGCAAGCCGTGCACACATATAAAGTGTATCGCTCAGAAAGCGCTGTTTTGCGGCA